>JBCDLV010000392.1:0-2989 GCA_038744895.1 Bacteroidota bacterium
CCGACTGACCACCCTCAACAACGGCCAGCGCCAGTCGGTCACGACCCAGTTCACGGTCGCGCGCTGACGCCGAGGCGTCGCGCATCCGAGCCCCGCTGGCGGAGACCACGCGCCAGCGGGGCTCGCTGCGTTCACTCGGGCACGCAGGCAGTGTGCCTCCCGGAAGACGAGCGCGCGGGCGGTCCGCTAGCGGGATGGGAGCCTGGGAGACCGGCTGCCGTACCCTTCCCCATGCGCCGCCCCGACTACGCCCGTCTCGCCGCCCTCGACCGCGCGCTCGCACGCGACCGGCCCGTCGACGTGGCCCGCAACTTCCGCATCGTGGAGGCCCTGCGGCAGGAAGCCATCGCGCTCGGCGCCTGGCCGCCAGAGGGTCCGCTGGCGGGGGTCGAGACCGACGCCCGCGTAGCCCGCGTTCTCAACCGGCTCGATGTTCGAGGCGCTTCTCGCTAGGCTCGCCCTCGCCCTGGACGGCGGTGACATTCCGTACATGGTCATCAGCGGGCAGGCCGTACTGGTCCACGGAGAGCCCAGGCTGACGCGCGACATCGACCTCACGCTGGGCGTCACTCCCGACCGGCTGAGCGACGTGCTGGCGGTCATCGAGGAGCTCGGGCTCCGGCCGCTTGTGGACCCGTCCCCGTTCGTGTCCGAGACCTTGGTTCTGCCCTGCGAGGACGACGCAAGCGGCATCCGTGTGGACCTCGCTCGTACCCTGGCTACGAGCGCAAGGCCATCGAGCGCGCCGACAACGTGCCGCTCGGCAGTGCGACCGTCCGGTTCGCGTCCGTGGAGGACTTGGTGATCCACAAGGTGGTCGCCGGCTGAGCACGTGACCTCGACGATGTCCGTGGCGTGCTCGTCCGCCAGCGGGATCTTGACGCGGCCTATGTGCGACGGTGGCTCTCAGAGTTTGACGCTGCGCTCGGCCTCGATGCAGGCGAACGGTTCGAGCAACTGCTCACAGAGACTGGATAGACTCAGGCCATACGCCCACGCCGGTACGGGTGGAAGGGCCCCGCTGGCGGATCGTTCCCGCCAGCGGGGGGATGTGTGTCGGCCTACGACCGCTCGCAGTTGGCCTCGATGGCCCCGTAGCAGGCGTCGCTGCCTTCGCCGCCATCGATGCGGTCCGTGCCGAGCCCGCCGTCGAGCGTGTCGTCCCCGTCGAGCCCGCAGAGCACGTCGCCGCCGCCGAGGCCGAGCAGCGTGTCGTCGCCAGCGGTGCCCACCATTACGTCGGCGCCAGCGGTGCCGCGGAGCGTGCCGGTGTAAGGCTGGCCTGCGTCGGGACCGCCGACGACGAACTCGTCCAGGACGTAGACCGTCGCCTCCTGCCCTTCGCAGCGCGGCGCGGCATCGTTGTCTGCAAACCGGTCCGGGTAGATCGCACGGCACGGCGGCGAGTCGGCACCGACCGTCGCAGACCGCCCCAGGATGTGCCACGTGATCGTCTCGCCAGGCTCGGGGTACACGACCCGGACAAAGCTCGGGACCGGCTCGTCGCCGACGTCGCGGAAGAACTCCGGCGGCGTCTGCAGGATCTCCCGGCCCGTGCTCGACTCGAACCGGTTGTCAGGCCCGACCGGCACGTAGACGACAGCCTCGGAGGAGGTCCGGGCTCCCAGGTGCCCGACCACGGTCCCGTCGCTGACCACCGACGTGCACACCGCGACCGGCTCCACGTCCGTCGCCAGCGGCAGGTCCTCGGCGACGGCGTCGAGGAAGCCTCGGCTCACTGCATACAGTGGGCCGAAGATGCGCCGCCCTCGCCCAGGCTCATTGAAGTCGCGCGTGAGGTCGAGCGCCGATGACGCGTGGGAGACGTCGCCCGCGGCGACGAGCACGCCGTACGTGCCGAACAGGATGTCGATCAGCTCGTGGGCCGAGTAGTACGCACCGTCCCCCGACGCGCTCTGGTCCGGGATTGCTCGCGAGACCGGCCGCACGAGCGGCAGCGCGCGGCTCAGGAGCGATCCCGCAGCGCTGGCGGCATCCTCGGGCGGGACGCCGTCGACGCTGAGCACGAACGACACCTGGTAGAGGAGGTCCGTCAGTGCGGCCGCCTGCTCGAACGGGTCCACGCTCATCTCGCCCGCGGCCACAGTCGCCTCCATCGCGCCTGCGACCGGGTCGACGAGGACCATCACCTGTTGCAGGACCCGCTCGGCGACGGGGACGGCGAGTACCGGACCCACGGCCGCCGCGAGCTGGACCAGGCCGACTCGGAGGCCGAGCGCTGCGGCGAGGTCCGGCGCGCTCGCATCGGGGACGGGGTCGAGGCGCTCGTCGATGTGGAGCCTGTAGGCGTCGGGGTAGGCTCGCATCTGCTCGACGAGGGAGGGGTCGCCGAGGACGCCGATGGCTCCGGGGCCGTGCTGGAAGGCGAGCGCCGCCGCCACGTCCCGCGCGACATCGTCGGGGCTCGGCTGGGCCGCCAGCGGTCCGACCGGCTGGGCGGCAGCGGCAAGTGCGAGAGCCGCGGTGAGGGCGAGGAGACAAGGGCGAATCATCGGTCGGCTCGCTGCGAGACTGCGACGAGCGGTGTGGAACGGGGCGCACGTAGCCAAAGAAACTGAGGATCGCAGACGACCCCCGTGTCGACCTCGACTCCGTCATTTCCACGCACCAATGGGCCCTCCTATCTCACGTCCCGCTGGCGGAAGCGCTCCGCCAGCGGGACCATCGGCTATGCAGGCACGGCCTGCGCCGGAGGCGCGTCCATCCGCGCGTCGCCGCCGGGGCCGGCGCTCTCGGGCCGCGCCAGGACCGTCTCCCAGTCGAGCCGCCCGGTGGCCTGCATCACCACGAACAGCGTCGCGACCGACAGCAGCGTCACGGCCAGCCCCGTGAAGCCTTCCAGGAAGAACGTCGCCGCGAAGGCCACCAGGTAGATCACCTGCGCCCCGCCGACCTCGACCAACGCGAACCGCAGCCCGGCCACCAGGCGCACGTACGACACCACCAGGCCGACGCTCGCCGCCGACGC
>JBCDLV010000393.1:0-2977 GCA_038744895.1 Bacteroidota bacterium
GCCGTTCGCTCGGCGCTCGCCTCCCTCCCCGACCTGCCCGACGCGTTCGACCCCTCGGACGTCGACGTCGAGTTCCAGACGCCGAAGGACCCGAGTCACGGCGACCTGGCGACCAACGTGGCGCTCCAGCTGGCGCGTCCGCTGAGGCGCTCGCCGCGCCAGATCGCCGAGGGTATCGCCGACGCGATCCAGGTCGACCCTGCCCAGGTGGAGGCCGTCGAGGTCGCAGGCCCCGGCTTTCTCAACATCCGCTTTGCGAGCGCGCACCTGTCGTCGGGACTAGCAGAGATCCTGGCCCGTGGCGCCGACTACGGCCGGGTCTCGGACCACGAGGGAGAGACGGCCATCGTCGAGTACGTCTCGGCCAACCCGACCGGCCCGCTCACGGTCGGACACGGCCGGAACGCCGTTCTGGGCGACACCATCGCCAACCTGCTGGCGTGGACGGGCTACGACGTCACGCGCGAGTACTACTTCAATGATGCCGGCCGGCAGATGCGCGTGCTCGGGCAGAGCGTCCGCGCGCGTTACCAGGAGATCATCCGTCCCGACACGCCGACCAAGACGCTCGACGACGGAACGGTCGTGCCCGAGGACTTCCCCGACGACGGCTACCGCGGCGGCTACATCGCTGAGATCGCCCGCCAGCTGGCGCACGACCATGCCGACGGTTTGCTGACATCCGAGGACGAGGCACCCTTCAAGGAAGCTGCGGAGCGTGCCGTGTTCGCAGAGATCGACGCCACGCTGAAGCGCCTCGGAATCGAGATGGACCGCCAGTTCAACGAGCGCTCCCTTTACGAGGGCGACCCGGCTCCCGTGTGGGACGTCGTGGAGCGCCTGCGCCAGCGGGACCTGGCCTACGACCGGGACGGCGCCGTGTGGTTCAAGACCGGCGCGCTCGGAAAGACTGTCACGGTCGACGGGGTGGAGGAGGGCAAGGACACGGTCCTCGTCAAGTCGTCCGGGGAGCCGACGTACCGGCTGCCTGACATCGCCTACCACCTAGACAAGCTCTCGCGTGCCGACCTCGTGCTCGACGTGTTCGGCGCCGACCATATCGCGACGTACCCCGATGTGCTCCGGGGTGTCCAAGCGCTTGGTAGCGACCCAGACCGGGTGGACGTGGTGGTCTACCAGTTCGTCACGCTCGTGCGCGGCGGCGAGCCGGTCAAGATGAGCACCCGGAAGGCGACCTACGTCACCCTCGACGACCTCATGAACGAGGTGGGCGAGGACGTAACCCGCTTCTTCTTCCTCATGCGCGCGCCTGGCACGCACCTGGAGTTCGACCTGGACTTGGCCAAGGAGGCGAGCGAGAAGAATCCCGTCTTCTACCTCCAGTATGCACACGCGCGGATCGCTTCGATCGAGCGGAAGGCCTCGGAAACGGGCCTGGACCCTTCGGCAGACGCCGACTTGTCCCTGCTCGTACACGAGAGCGAGGAGGGCCTGATCAAGACGCTCCTTCAGTTTCCTGACGAGATCCGCCAAGCAGCGGATGCCCGAGGCCCTCACCGGCTGGCGGTCTACCTCCGTGAGGTGGCAACGGCATTCAGTGCGTTCTACCGCGACTGCCGGATCATCGGGGAAGAGGTGTCCCTCGCAGACGCTCGCCTCCAGCTGGCGCAGGCCTCCCGGACGGTCTTGGCGAACGGGCTCGCGATCCTGGGCATCGGCGCACCCGAATCGATGTAGTGCGTGAGAAGCGACTCTGTGCGCGACTCGGTGTCGTAACTCTACAGCCCCCGTCCCGTAGGGACTACAAACACGCACCAACAGGCTGCCATGCCGGACACAATCCCACATACTGGCCCCTACGACAACGACTTCGACGACCCGCTGTTCGACGTCGACCTGGATGGCTACGAGCCAGACTCCGAGGAGCGCACGACGGCCCTCATCGCTCATCTGAGCGGGTTCGCCGGCTTCGTGTTCCCCTTCGGCAACATCATCGGACCCGCGGTTGTGTACTACACTAAGCGCGAAGATTCGGCCTTCATCGAGCACCAGTCGCGTGAGGCCTTGAACTTCCAGATCTCGATCACGATCGCGATGATCGTCGCGGGCATCCTCAGCGTCGTCTTGATCGGCATTCCGATCCTGATCGCCCTCGGTATCGCCTGGGTCGCTTTCCCGATTATCGCGGCGGTCCGCACCAACGAGGGGACCCGCTACCGCTACCCATACAGCTGGCGGCTGGTGTCCTAGCAGGCGCCACAGGTTTGGATCGGCACACGGCGCGGAGGCGTTGAGGAGCATCCCTCATCCCTCCGCGCGTGCTCGTTTCAGACCTCTACACTCCCGCGCTACTCGTCGATCTCGGGCGTCTGCACGCCAACCTCGACGCCATGCAGGCGCGAGCGGATGCCCAGGACGTTGCACTCCGTCCGCACGTCAAGACCCACAAGTGCGCCGAGATCGCCCGCAAGCAGGCCGAGCGCGGCGCCAGCGGGATCACCTGCGCCACGGTCGAGGAGGCCGAGGCCTTCGCAGCGGCGGGCTTCGAAGACATCCGGCTGGCGACGCCCATCGTCGGGCCGACCAAGCTGGAGCGGCTGGCGGCGCTATCCGCCAGCGGAACGCGCATCTCGTTCTCGGTCGACTCTGCCGAGGGCGTGCGACGCGCGGCGGCGGCGTTCGGCGCCGAGAGCCAGGTGGCCGAGGTCCTGATCGAGGTCGATACTGGGTACGGTCGTTGCGGCGTGCCGTGGGACGAGCCTGACGGGATCGCAGACCTGGCGGGTACCGTGCACGCGACCGCTGGCGTACGGTTGGTCGGGTTGCTGTCACATGGAGGCGACGCGTACCAGCCCGGCCAGCACGGCGAGACGACCGACGAGGCGCGACGGCGCGTCATGGATGCCGAGCGAGATCGAGTACTCGACATCGCGGTCGGCCTCGTTCAGAGGGGGCTCCTCGATACGTCGGCGGAACTGTCCGTCGGCTCGACGCCAGGTGTCTCCGTCTTCACGAA
>JBCDLV010000394.1:0-2970 GCA_038744895.1 Bacteroidota bacterium
CCGCGCGTTCCGGCGTCACCGCATCTCCGGATTCTCCCACGCGTCGAGCAGGCTCGCCAGCGGGCCGATGCGGGCACCTCGGCGGCGTGCATCGGCTACCGCGTCGTCGAGGATCGCCAGCCGGTCGGTCCAGGCAGCCGTATCGCCGTCGATCTGGTTGTGCCACAGGACCACGGCGACGCCCCCGGTGGCCTCCGCTGCGTCGAACACCCGCCGGAGCGCATCCGCCAGCGGAGCGCCGGCGAGCCCTCGGTAATCGGTCAAGGTGGTGTCCATCACCGCCAAGGGCATCTCCCACAGCTCCGTGACCGTCTCGGACCCGGCATCCCACAGTGGGAACGGGTGCGCCGTACCTCGGCGCCAGCCCTCGTGCTCAGCGAACCCCAGGGTGCTATCGATGCGGACGCCAGCACGCGCCAGCTGGCGCAGGGTCTCGGGCGTCCGCCAGCGGAGGAAATGGGTGCGCGCGATTCGAGGCGGCTCTCCGAATGCCTCCGTGACGCGCTGCGCCTCCTCGTCCCACCGCTCGGGGTGCCCGTGAACGCCGTAGCCCGGGTGCCAGCCAATCTCGTGGCCCTCCGACCGCCAGCGGCGAAGGCGCTCCACGAGCGCGGGCGAGAGGCCACCGGGGATGTCCTCGGGCGTCCACGCCGCGGGCTTGACCATCCACGTCGCGCGCGTCCGGTGGCGGGCCGAGAGCGCGTGCAGCGCGTCGATGCTGGCGAGGCGCCGGTCGGGTCCGAATGCGCGCGCCCACGCCCTCCCGAGGCGCCCGCTGGCGATCTCCCCGAGCGCCGCGCGGAGGCGGCGCGTGCGCACGGCGTCGAGGTCATGCGTCAGCGCCACGGCCCACGGCGCGCCGGCCCACGACCGTCCCGGGAGGTCGACATCCAGCGTGCGGAGGTGCACCGCCATGCGCTGGCGATACGCGTCGACGGCCGGGCGGAGCGGGCCACCAGGCGCGTCGCCGAGGGCGGCCTGAAGGGAGGCGGCATACGGAAACCGATCGTGTCGGTCTCGATCGCCGCCGCGCTCCTGGATGCCTGCCAGCCACCACGCTGCGCCGACGGCGAGGTCTCCGAGGGGAGCCTTTCCGGAACGGCCCACAGGTACGGGCCACCGCTCGCCGTCGATCTCGACGTGCGCCAGCGGGCCCGCTGCCGGCGCGCCGGGCCGGTCCAGATGCGCCAGCGCATCGGTGGTCACGCGAAGCGTCGCCTCCTCGTCGAGGGCGACGACGAGCCGGGCGTCGCCTCTGCGATGCCAATCGGGGGAGAGCCCGAGGACACGCAGCAGCTCCGTCAGCCCGTAGCGGACCAGCCCCGTGTGGGCGGGGACCTCGACACAGCAGGCGATGGACGGGCTCAGAACGGTCGGGACGTCGGGCGGAAGGGATCTGCCCGCTGGCGACGGCTGGCGCCAGCAGGCCGGGGCAGGATACCCGGAACTTTTCACCGGCTGCGACCCGTCCCCCGTCCCCCGTCCCCCGTCCCCCGTCCCCCGTCCCCCGTCCCCCGTCCCCCGTCCCCCGTCCCGCCCTGTCCAGTCGCTTCTCCCTGTTCAACGACCCGGTCCACGGGTTTATCTCGGTCCCCAAGGGCCTCGTGCTGGACCTCGTCGACACGCCGGAGGTGCAGCGGCTCCGCCGCATCCGCCAGCTGGGGCTCGGGTTTCTGGTGTTCCCCGGCGCCGTACACACGCGCTTCGAGCACGGCCTCGGCGCGATGGCGCTCATGGCCGAGGCGCTCGACACGCTCCGCGAGAAGGGCACCTTCATCGACACCGAGGAGGCTGATGCTGCGCTCGCGGCGGCTCTGCTCCACGACGTAGGCCACGGACCGTTCTCACACACGCTGGAGCGCCAGCTGCTGGCGCCGGGGCCGAGTGGGCGGCTGCACCACCACGAGCGCATGAGCCGCGCGCTCATCGACCGGCTCAACAAGCGCATGAGAGGCCGGCTGGCGCTGGCGCTCGCGATCTTCGATGGCACCTACGACCGGCCGTTCTTCCACAGCCTCGTGGCGAGCCAACTCGACATGGACCGGCTCGACTACCTGCGCCGAGACTCGTTCTACACGGGCGTCGCGGAGGGCGTCGTCGGCGTGGACCGAATCATCAAGACGATGCAGGTCCACGGAGGCCCGCGCGGATCGGTGGTGATCGAGTCCAAGGGAGGCTACGCGGTCGAGAACGTGCTCCTGAGCCGGCGCCTGATGTACTGGCAGGTCTACCTCCATAAGACCGTCCTCGCTGGTGACCACGTCCTCCGGGCAGCGTTTGCCAGGGCGCGCGACCGATGGGGCACCGCTGGCGCGCTGGAGCACACGGCGCCGAGCTTGGCCTTCTTCCTCAGCGGCCAGGCGACGGCCGACGATGTCGACGACCCGGAGTCTCCCGCCCACGACGCGCTCTTGAATGCGTTCGTGGCGCTCGACGACACAGACCTGCTCTACAGCCTCAAGCGCTGGACCACCTCAGACGACCGCATCCTCGCAGACCTCGCGCGGCGATTCGTCGACCGTGACCTCTTCCGGACCACGGCACTCGATGCGTCGCCGTCTCCCGATCAGGTCGCGGACTGGCACGCGCGCACCGCCGACTGGCTCGTGCGCGAGGGGCTGTCGTCGCCAGCGGAGGCGACGCGCGACGCCCGGCTGTACGTGACGCACGACGTGGCGAAGGTGCGTCCGTACGATGCCCACCTCGACGTGATCTGCATCCTGGAGCGCGACGGGTCGGTTCGCGAGCTGACCGAGACCGCGGACGCTCCCACCGCCGATGCGCTGGCCGCTCGCCGCGAGCGGGCCTACGTCTCGCTGCCCAAAGCCGTCGCGCCGTGACCCGCATCGCCCTCCTGCACGGCGACGACGCGCACGCGGAGCCCGGCCACCCGGAGCGTCCGGCCCGCCTGGCATCGATCCGCCGAGCCATCGAGGCCGACGAGCGCCTGCGAACCCTCCCGCGGCTGAC
>JBCDLV010000395.1:0-2967 GCA_038744895.1 Bacteroidota bacterium
GGGCGGGACGATCGTGTCGCTGTTCGGGGACTGGTTCAACACGCTGGCGCTGTACCGCCTGGTGCTGGACCTGACGGGGTCCGAGGCGGCCCTCGGCGGGGTGTTCCTCACCAAGATGCTGCCGCTGGCGCTGGCCTCCCCTATCGCCGGCGTCCTGGCCGACCGGCTCGACCGCAGGCGACTCATGATCGGGGCCGACCTCGTGCGTGCAGCCATCGTGTTGGGATTCCTGTTCGTTCGCGACGCGGGCGACCTATGGCTGGTATACGTGCTGGGCGCAGCGCAGATCGCTGTGAGCGCGGCGTTCACGCCTGCCAAGAACGCTGTCCTTCCGCGCATCACGACGCCCGGCGAACTGCTCACGGCCAACGCCCTCCTAGCCGCCACGTGGTCCACGATGCTGGCCGTGGGCGCCGCCGCTGGCGGTCCTGCCGTGGACGCCTTTGGGACCGACGTCGTGTTCATCCTCGACGCGCTGACCTACCTCGTAAGCGCCGTGTTCATCGCACGGCTCGTCGTTCCGCCGACCGAGATGGAGCCGGACGACGGACCGACGCAGAGCGTCCTCCGCGCGGCGGCCTCGCGGATCGGCGACGGCTGGCGCTACGTCCGCCAGCGGGCGGAGATCGGGCGGATCGCCTTCGCCAAGGCCACCTGGGGCATCGGCGGCGGCGGGCTCGTCTTCGCCCTGGCGCTCCTCGGCGACGACCTCTTTCCAACGGCCGGCACCACGGGCATCGGCATCCTGTTCGCGGCGCGCGGGCTGGGCACCGGCATCGGGCCCATCGTGGCGCGCTACGCGTTCCAGGACGCGCGCCGGTGGCCCGTCGTCCTCGGGGCATGCGTCATGGTGAGCGGGCTCGGCTACCTCGGCGTGGCGGCCCTGTCCGATGCGCGGTGGGCCGTCGCGGCGCTGGTCGTCTTCGCGCACGCCGCCAGCGGGGCCAACTGGGTCCTCTCGACGACGCTCCTCCAGGAGCGGTCGGCCGATGCCTTCCGGGGGCGCGTGATCGCGACCGACTGGCTCCTCGTGACGCTCGTAGACAGCGTCTCGATCCTCGTCGCGAGCGTACTTCTGGAGTCGGGCACGAGCCTCGTGACGGTCATCATCGGCCTGGCACTGGCGCAGATCATCGCCGGCGGCCTGTGGATGCTGACCGTGGTCCCCGCCGAGGCCCGCTGGCGCTCGCAGACGCCGTAGACGGCGGTACGACAAACCCAGGGGCGGGATGTAACGCCGGGCGGGTGCCTGCCGATACCCTCCCCGTGATCTCTGTCGATTCCGTCCTGCTCTCCGCTCGCGTCGAGGCCGCCGAGGCGGCGCTCCGCAACGGAGCCCTCTCGCGGCCCAACGCGCTGGCGCTGATCGAGCTCGGCGTCGCCCGGCTGGGCGCTGCGCTCGAGGCCGAGGTAGCCGTCGCCCTCGTCGGCGAGGCCTACAGCGACGCCTACGTCCGCTGCGCCGTGTGGCCGCCGGTCTCCACGTGCGAGTTGGTCGAGGTCGACGTGCGGGACATCCCCGCACTCCGCGGGCGCCAGCCGGTGGTCCACGACCGCAGCCCGCTGGCAGAGGCCCTCGGTACAGCCTGCGTGCTCGTGGTGCCCGTCGAGGGGTCCGTGCCCGGCGCCTTCGTCCTCGGCCGAGACGCCCGCTGGACCGAGGCTGAGGTCTCCGCCGCAGGCCGGCTGGCGGCGCTGTTCGGCACCCTCTGGGCCTGGTCGGAGGCCGAGTCCCGCTTCCAGCGGACCGTCGCCGACCTCGACGATGCACTCTTCACCGTCGGCCACGACGACCGCGGCCACCGGGCCTACGTGTTCGCCTCGGCGCAGGTCGAGGCGCTGACGGGGCTCGACCCGGACGCCCTGCTGGCGGGCGACGCCGACTGGGCCGATCTCATCGTCGAGGAGGACCGGCCCGCATTCGAGGCCCACGACGCGCGCCTCCGCGCAGGCGTCGCCTCCGACGTCCAGGTCCGCGCCCGCGTCGACGGGCAGGTGATCTGGCTCAGCGAGCGGGCGACGCCGAGCGTCGACGCCGCCGGCAGGCCCGTCGCTGGCGGCCTCCTCTCCGACGTCACGGTGCAGAAGGAAGCGGAAGCACAACTCGACCGCGCCCGCCGCGTCGCCGAGCGCGCCGCCCAGGCACGCATGGCGTTCCTCCGCGTGATGAGCCACGAGTTGCGGACGCCGCTCGGCGCCATCCGCGGGTTCGCAGATCTCCTCGTGGACGAGACTCGCAACTTGGAGGGGGCTCCGCCTGAGGTCCCCGAGTTCGCCGGCACGGTCCGCGACGCCGCCAGCCGGGCCCTTCGCCTGGTCGATGACCTGCTCGACCTGTCGCGCCTGGAGACGAGCGTCCTCGATCTCGCACGCCAGCCGGTCGACCTCGGTGCGCTTGCCGCGGCGGTCGCCGACCGCCATGCGCCGACATTGGCTGCGCGAGGCGTCGCCCTGGACGTGCACGTTCCAGCGGATGTGATCGATGTCCAGGCCGACCCGACCCGGCTCGACCAGGTACTCGATCAGCTTCTCTCCAACGCGGCCCGCTTTACCCCTGAAGGAGCGGTCCGCATCGACCTCGTCGCGGAGAGCGGCCGCGCCCAGCTTACCGTGTCCGACACCGGCGTCGGCATCGCCGACGATGCGCTGGAGGACATCTTCGAGCCGTTCGTGCAGGAGGACTCCCGCATCAACCGCGATTACGACGGATCGGGCCTTGGCCTCGCTATCGCCAGCCGACTCGTTCGCCAGATGGGCGGCACCCTCACGGCGCGCAGCGTCAAAGGCGAGGGGTCTGCGTTCGTGTTATCCCTCCCCCGCGACGCCTGAGCCGGTCTCCATGTCGGCCTCGGCCTCGTCGATGGTCTTGCGGATCGAGCGGAAGGTGCTCCACGCGCCGAAGGCCACCAGGAGCGCCACGAAGCCGTAGACCCACGCCGGCACGTTGCGCCCGGCGACGATGAGGTA
>JBCDLV010000396.1:0-2956 GCA_038744895.1 Bacteroidota bacterium
ATCGAGCGGCGCTACGCCCACGACTGGGTCGTGCGCTGCCAGAACGAAACGGAGGCGATCCGGCTCCAGGCAGCGCTCCGTGGAGAGACCCGAGAGGCGTAGACTCCGGGACGCCAGCTGTCCCATGCACGTCTTCGCCGGCCCCGTCTTGCTCACCGACTCGGGCTACAGGATGCATTGCATTCCCATCCCGCCCGAGATCGACGAGGCCCTCGGCGGTGCCCGAGCGGTGACGGGGACGCTGGCCTCGCCGGACGGCCCGGAGGTCTCGTTCCGCCGAGCCGTCCACGGACGCGGCGACGGAGCGCCGAGGCTGCACTTCGGCAAGACGATGCTCAAGCGGGCGGGCCTGGCCTACGGCGACACGGCGCTCATCGAACTCGCCCCGGCCGACCCCGACGAGGTGCACCTCCCGGAGGAGTTCGCGGCCGCGCTAGCACAGGACGACGAGGCCCGCGCTCGCTTCGAGACGTTCACGCCGGGCCGCCAGCGGTCCTTGGGCGTTCACGTGGACCAGGCTAAGCGGTCCGAGACGCGCATGCGCCGTGCTCTGGAGCTGTGCGAGAAGATCCGGACGCACACGCTCCACACCGACCGGCGGCCGTAGCGTAGGGCGGTCTCCTGCGTGTCTAGCCGTGTGAGAAGAGGGGCGAAGGAGAAGACAACCGAAGGCCCGTGCCGCCTGCCGCGCCGTCTCTTCTGTGCCTCTTCTCCTCGTGAGGCGCACGAGACGTGTTGCCTCACACGCCCCAGCGGCACCGCACGCTCCCGCTGGCGCCAGCGGGCGTAGTAGGCCGGCCCCGCTGGCGAGTGCCCCGGTGCTGTTGCTGGGCGATCCCGGCGATGGGCCGTCAGCCCCCTCCCTCCCTGGGGTAGCCGCGATCAGTCCACGCCCGCCAGCCGCCGTCCATGGAAGCCACGTTCTCGTAGCCCATCCGCCCGAGCGCGTCGGCCGCGAGCGCCGAGCGGTAGCCGCCGCCGCAGTACAGGACGATGTGCGTGGCCGTGTCGGGGATGACCGCCTCGATGTCGCGCTCGATGGTGCCTTTGCTGAGGTGGACCGCGCCGGGTAGGTGACCGCGGTCCCACTCATGCCGCTCGCGGACATCGACGAGCGTGAACGCGTCGCCTTCTTCGATCCGCTGGCGAACGGCATCGGCGTCGGTCTCCGCGATCTGCTGGCGTGCGGCGTCGACCAGGGCGAGGAAGCGGGGTGAGTGCGTTTTGGACATGGGAGAAGAGACGAGAAACGCCCCGGCCGACGAACGACCGGGGCGTGGATGAATGGCCCGAGACGCGGGGGTCTAGGCGTACGTGTTGAGCATCACCGGCATGATGAGCATGAGCACCTCCTCGCCCTCGGCGCCCTCGGCGGGCGACACGACGCCTGCCCGGTTCGGCGACGAGAACTCGAAGACCACGTCCTCGCCATCGACGTTCGAGAGCACCTCTTGGAGGTACTGCGAGTTGAACCCGATCTCCATCGCCTCGGCGTCGTAGTCGCAAAGCACGCGCTCCTTGGCTTCGCTCGCGCGTTCGATGTCCTCGGCCGAGATCGCCAGCTGGTCGCTCTCCAGCGCCAGCCGGATCTGGTGCGTCATGGACGACGAGTACAGCGCTACGCGGCGCACGGCCGCCAGCATCGCCTCGCGGCCGACGACCAGCTTCTTCTCGTTCTCGACGGGGATGACGGCCTCGTAGTTCGGGTACTGCTCCTCGATCAGCCGGCCCACCACCTGGGTGTCGCCGAAGTCGAACCCGACGTAGCCGGAGCCGATGTGGATGGTGCAGGCGCCGTCCTCGGCAGCCTTTCCAGCCAGCGAGAGCGCTTTCTCCGGTACGATCACGTCAATGGCGTCCTCCGAGGTGATCCCGTCCAGGATGAGCTTCACGAGCCGGTGGCCGTCGGTCGCTACGACTGTCGCATTCTCGGGGCGAATCTGGAACAGGACGCCCATCATGGCCGGGCGGAGCGCGTCCTTGGAGACAGCGAATCCGGTCTTGGCGAGCGCCCGTTTGATGACGGCGCCGTCGGTCTCGACGGACGCCGCGCCGTCCATCGAGGGGAGTGCGGGGTAGTCGCCACCGTCGTAGCCGACCATCTTGTAGCGCCCCTGGTCGGTCGTCAGCTCGATGTTGAAGTCGCTGTCGGTGGTGACGGTGACGGGAAGGTCTGGGAGCGCACGGAGCGTGTCCAGCAGGCGCTTGGCCGGGACGGCGATCCGGTGCTTGCCCTCTGTCCCGTTCTGCCCGAACTGGACCGCCATTCGCTGGACGATGGAGATCTCCAGGTCGGTGGCCGAGATGCGGAGCGCGTCGCCGTCCTTCTCGAACAGAACGCACTCGAGGATCGGAAGCGTGGCCTTGGAGGGAACCGCCCCGCCGGCGGTCGAGAGCGCCCGGAGGAGGTCGGCGCTGGAAGCGGTAAACGTCATGGTCAGAGAGGGGTGCCGCCGACGTATCGGCAGACTGGCTATACAGTCAAAGAAGGTATACGCCGGAGGCCAGTTGTCGGTCCGCTAGCGGGGTAAAAAGGACAGAGGACCGAGGACGGTAGATGGATCCGAGGCGGGCTTGCCGGCACGGGCCGAACCCAGGCCTCCGCCGACCGCAGGAATGGCCCGTCGCTGGTCCGCTGGCGCGAGTGGGTCCCTCTGACAGAGTCCGCTGGCGGATCCAGCCTCCGCCCGTCCGGTGCAGTCGCCAGCGGGGGGACAGCGCCTGAACTCTCCGTCCTCGGTCCTCGCCCCGCTTACCGCTGGTGCAGCTCCAGCTTCTTCTGCACGGCGTTGACCATCTCGCGGAAGTTGGGATCCGTGTCCACCTGGTCCTCGACGCTGCGGACGGCGTGGATCACCGTCGAGTGGTCGCGCCCGCCGAAGTGAAGCCCGATGGTCTTGAGCGAGTGGTTCGTGATCTCCTTTGAGAAGTACATGGCCACCTGGCGGGCCTGGAC
>JBCDLV010000397.1:0-2954 GCA_038744895.1 Bacteroidota bacterium
CTCGCCCGCGAACGCGTCGCTCCGCCCCGAGCCGGGAAGCAAGACGCCGAGGTCGACGTCCTGCGCCGTCCCGGCCACCTGGAACGTGGGGACCTCGTCGAACGGCCGCGCCAGTCCCTCGGCCGTGAGCGAGGCCCCGGGTAGGGCGCCGTCGACGTCGAAGGTGACGCGCCCGGCGGCAAAGGACCCGTCGACAAGGAGCCGATCCACGGTGCGCCCGCCGATACGGCTCTCGCGCAGCGCCACGCGGACCGGGCCGCTGAGCGCCTCCGGCGTGGTGCCCTGGAGGTTCAGGCGCAGGTCACCGGTAATCTCGGACGCCAGCGCCGGGTTGCGCGTGAGCGCAGACAAGTCGAGCCGACGGAGCGAGCCCTCGGCCCGGTAGCGGGTCGGTCCGTCGAGCGTGCGCGAGAGCTCGCCATCCAGGTTGACGGTCGCGTCGTCGAGCGCACCGGTCAGCGTGAACGTGAGCAGCTCGCCGTCGGAATCGGCGCGGAGGCGGAGGCGCGGGTCGCCGTAGAGCTCGGTGCCGACGAAGGCGCGGGCGTCGCTGAGCGCCAGCGGGGCCGCGGCGAGCGACGCGTCGAACACAGGCAGCGTGCCCTCCTCCCCGAGGATGAGCTGGGCTTCGCCGTCGATCTGGGTGCCTGCCTCGCTGACCAGCGTCAGCTGGCGGAGCGCCACGCTGGCGGAGGTGAAAGCGCCGGCGGCGGACAGCTCCGCCTCGCCCCGGCCGAACGGCGCCAGCAGGCGCGCGCCGAGCCCGTCGATCGTGCCCGAGAGGCTCTCGCCGTCCTGGCGGAAGTCGCGCACCACCAGGCTCAGGTCTCGAATGGCATGCACCGAATCCCGCCCGTCGGCGCGGTACCACTGCACGTCCACCTCGCCACGGCGCAGGGTGGCTTGGTCCAGGAGAACGGCGAAGCCGGCCTTCTGCTCGTCCTCGTCGGCCGGCTTGAGCAGGCCCTGGACGTTGAACGTGCTGTCGGCCCGCTGGCGGACGACGGCCCGCAGTCCCGAGATCGTCAGGTCGCTGGCCGAGAACGTCCGCCGGAGCAGCGTCGCCAGCGTGTAGTCGACGACGACGGTGTCGAGCGCCAGCACGAGCTCGCCGTCGCGCCGGACCTCCAGGCCCGTGAGCGCGGCGTCGGCGAGGAAGGTGCCGCCGACACCCTCCGCCGAGACCTCCGCATCGTCGGCCAGGAGGTTCGCGATCTGCCCGACCACCAGCCCACGTGCCGTGTCGCGGCCGGACCCCGTCTGGAGGTACAAGACCAGCCCCAGCACGATCAACACGACAGCGCCGACGATCGTCGCCAGCACGGTGCCTACCCACCAGAGCGCGCCCCGCTGGCGACGGCCGCCAGCGGGATCGGCCTCGGGCTGGGCGCTCCCCGAAGACGGCGCGACGGCGTCGGCGCCAGCCTCGGGAGCTGCGCCGTCGCCGAGGTGGCCGCGGTCGGTGCGTGTGGGGTCGGTGGACACGGGGCGTGAACGCCGGAGCTGGCTGGAAGGTCTATGTGATGGGTGAGGTCATGGCGTTCGTTACCTGCGGGCGGGCACGCGGGCTAGAACGTCTGGCCGATGGAGAGGTGGAGTTGGAGCCGGCGGAAGAAGTTGCCTTCGTCGATGTCGTCCGGCACGAAGTCGCGCCCGCTCAGACGGGCGTCGATGTAGCCAAAGTCGGCGTCGGAGCCGGGAACGTTGACCTCGTCGCCGCCGAAGCAGACGGCCGGATCGGCATCGTTGATCGAGTCGCCACAGTACACACGGGCTGGGCTGCGGAGGTCCAGGTACGACGGGTTCAGCTTGAGCCCGAACCCGACCGAGACGAACCCGACCGGCGTGAGGTACTGGATCCCGGCGCCGGCGCCGAACCGAATGCCCACCTCGTCTTCGAGCACGTCTGCCAGGGACGAGTCCGCAGGGGTGCCGCCTGCGCGGAGGAGCCCGGCCGTGGGCGCGACACTCGGAGAGAAGACCTGCCCGCCGTCGAGGAACACGTTTGCGCCCCACTGGGGCCCCAGGGGAAGCGGCAGGTTGAGTTGCAGGCTCGCCGACGCCTTGTACCGGCCCCCGATGCCGATGTAGTTGACGTCGCGTGCACTGTCGATCGTCGTCGGGTCGGGGATGGCGTCCGCCGTCTCGGCGGGCGGGGTCACGGAGAAGGTTCTCGGGCCCAGCTGGGCCGTGGCCCATCCTCGGACGTCGTTGGTGCCGCCAGCGTAGAACAGCTGGTCTCGGAACAGGACGTAGTCCTCGACAGCGTCGGGGGAGGTGTCTCCGAGCGGAGCGATGCCGCCAGCGGTCACGCGCGCGACGATACCCGTCCGGCGCCCCTGAATGGGGACCGTCACGCTCGTCGAGACCCGACCTCGGACGTACCCGACGTCGCCGCCAGCGGCGGAGACGGACGCGCGCGCGACGTAGCCACGGGTGGGCTGGAGTTGGTCGTCGAGGCGTCCCCAGAGCAGGTCCAGGCCGAGGACGCCGGTCGTGGCCTCCAGCTCGTCGGGCAGGAACGCGTCGGGTGGCCGCGCGAGGCTGCCAGCGTCCAGGATGCGGATGCCGAGCCCACGCGAGAGGTCGCGCGAGCGCCCTGTGAGCGAGAGGCCGATCGTGCGGAGCGGCCCCAGCGTGAACAGCAGCGTGTTCGAGATCTCGGTCTGCGTGCTCGACTCGATCTCGTCGTCGCGGATGCGGTACGACGGCTGGAGGGTGTACGAGAGCCGCCGGTCGAAGACATACGGCTGGCGAAAGGGAACCGAGAGCCGGAAGTCGCGGATGGGGCCACCGGTGACCGATGTGGCGCCGTCGATCCCGAAGATGCCCTGCTCCGGGACGCCCGTGCGCCACTCCACGTTGGCCGACAGCTGGCGCGCGCCGCCGAACGCGTTGCGGTGGGTCGCCGAGGCGCGGAGTGTGATGCCGCCATCGGAGAAGTAGCCCGTGAA
>JBCDLV010000398.1:0-2953 GCA_038744895.1 Bacteroidota bacterium
CAGTGTCGCGCCTGCGTCCGTGATCGGATTGTCCGCTGGCGTGGTGTCCCACTGCCGGATCTCGTGGACGTCGAGGTAGTCGGGCAGGCCGATATCCTCGTACGCATACGGAACCGAGGGCAGCGTGGGTGTCTCGCCCGCATAAACGGGAAGCTGCGCGCCAGCGGACGTTCCGCCCACACGTGCCGCAAACGCACCTCCGACCACGATCAGCGCGCCCATCGCCAGGATCGTGGACCGGATCATATCGAGAGGTGAGGACGGAGGGACAGGAACGTCAAGATGCACACGAACGGCCTACGCACCAGATGTCGTGTTGTTTTTTTCGCTCTGAAGCCGGCAAGAGGTGCGGCCAGGCGGTCCAACTGACAGTCGGGATGCCCTGGAGTAGACATCGCTTGTCCTCCGGCCGCAACCGCCTTGTGCCGTCTCCGTAGCGCAACGCCTCCACCCAAACGACGGATGTCGAAGACCGACCTCGCCTTTCTCGCCCTGCACATAGCTGTTCTTATGATGTCGGCCATCGGCATCGCGGCCTACGACGCGGACCCTCTGTCGGTCGCAGCGCTCCTCTCGGTCGGCCTGACGCTTATTTCCGGATGGCGCATTCTCAAGCAGAATCGCACTCCCGAGAGGCGCCGCGAGCCACAAGACGTATCGGTCGACGCGATGGACGCTCGGACCGTCCTGGAGCTAGACGCACGTCTCGAAGCCTTGGAGCGCAGACAGGCCGACGCGGAGGATGCGGCCCGCTGGCGCGCGCTCGCCGCCAGCGGTGTGGTCTCTGCGCCAGCGGATGCGACCGGGATCGGCGTGGGGCGCGACGCTCGGCAGCCGAGCGCCAACGGCGTCCAGTGACGGAAACCCTCGTCGAGGATCCCATCCGGAGGCCGTGGCGCCGTTGGGTACTCGGCGCTGCTCTCGCGATCGGGTTGTGGGTCCAGGTTGCACCGATTCAGTGGATCGGAGATGTCGGCGTCTGCGCGGGGAGCCTCGGCGCACTGCGCGACCTGACGTCTGTCCCCTTCGACGCCGAGGCGTGGCGCGCTGGCGACGCGTCCACGAGAGGCGCGATGGTGGTCGATCTCGCCGAGACTCAGAATCTCGATGCGGTGCCAGCGCGGGAGGTGACCACTCTGCTCGGCGAACCGACCTGCTACCTCCTCCAGGACGGCGAACCCTGCTACGCCCTCACGCTCAACGGCGAGGAGCATGTCCTGTCGATTCCAGCCGATCGCTCGACGTCGGAGTGGATCACGCGGCGAGCCACGCTCTCTCCAGACTCTCCGCAACCCATCACACCCTGCGGCATTCTGTAGGCGCTCATGCATCGGGCGGCAGATGCCCTGCCCGCTGGCGGCTTCTGCTGGCGCCAGCGGAAATCGCCAGCGGGCGCTACTCCGGGCGGCGGAAGAAGAGAAGGTGCTGCTGAGGGAGAATGTCCAGGTTCTCGACGAACTCAAAGCCGGACGCCTCCACTTCGAGGCGCACCTGCGCCTCGGTCATCTTGTGGAGCCGGCGAATGGGCACGTCGGGGTCCTCGGCTCGGTACTCCACGAGGACGAGCCGGCCACCGGGTCGGGTCGTCTCGTAGATGGCTGCGAGCATCTCCGCGGGGTGGGAGAACTCGTGGTAGGTATCCACCAGCAGCGTGAGATCCGTCGACGCGGGACGCAGGCCGGGGCTCATCTCCTGGCCGAGCACCGGCGCCACGTTGTCGAAGCCGTCGGCCTCGGCGCGGTCTTCGATGATGCGGAGCATCTCCGGCTGGATGTCGACAGCCCACACCTTGCCCTCGGGCACGAGCGGGGCGATCCGGAAGGTGAAGTACCCCGTGCCGGCGCCGAGGTCGGTCACCACGTCGTCGGGCGACAGATCGAGCGCCTCGATGAGGACACTCGGGCGCTCTTCCCGCTCCCGGTCCGGGCGCTCCAGCCACGCGGCCCCTCGGTGCGACATGACGCGCGCGATCTCGCGACCCATGTAGTAGCGTCCCGTGCCGTCTGGCGAGGCGGGGCCCTCCTCGTAGGTGACGGCGCTGTCTTGGCTGAATGCGGTGATCCGGGCGCGCAGCGGGTCCTGGTCTTGGACGAGACTCTGACGGTCGGACGGGTCCGGAGTCGGCGAGGGCGACTGCGCGCGACAGCCGACGGCCGTCACGAGCGCGATGAGAAACGCCAGTCGCATGGGGGGAACGGACGGTGTACTCATGGAGCCGCGCCGGATCGTGCCGGCGTCACGACTGTGGGGTGATGAGGGCGGGACGCGTGATCTCCGCTGCGTTCGGAACGCCGGTGGCACCGTCGGTCGCGTAGGGCTCGATCAACTCGACGGATGGGGTGGCTTTCCCGCGCTTGGCGCGGATGTTCAGGAACTCGACGATGAGGGCAAACGCCATCGCCGAGTAGATGTATCCCTTCGAGATGTGCTGATTGAATCCCTCGGCCACCAGGGTCACGCCGATGAGGATCAGGAAGGCCAGCGCGAGCATCTTGACCGTCGGGTGTCGGTGGACGAACCGCGAGATAGGTCCCGCCCCGAGCATCATCACAGCCACAGCGATGACCACGGCGATGACCATGACCGCAAGATCGTCGGCCATGCCGACGGCCGTGATGACGGAGTCGAGGGAGAACACGAGGTCGAGGATCGCGATCTGAACCAGGATCGAGCCCATGGTCGCCGCCTTGGGCTTCTCCGTGGCATGCTCACCGTCGCCTTC
Organism: Bacteroidota bacterium; assembly: GCA_038744895.1. Lineage (GTDB taxonomy): Bacteria > Bacteroidota > Rhodothermia > Rhodothermales > Rubricoccaceae > Rubrivirga. The sequence goes on from JBCDLV010000398.1 coordinate 2,723, forward strand.
CAGCTTGTGGTGGATCTCGTGCGTCGCCTTGCCCACGAGGAAGATGCCGCCCACGATCAGGATGATGTCCCGCCCTGTGATCCCGAGCGGACTCTGGTCGCCGACCACCTCGCCGCCGTGCCCCACGGCATCGCGAGGCGTCGACCCGAAGGCTTCCATGCCCTCCAGGAAAGGGAGGACGTCGCCGATGTCGAACAGGACTTCCGTGAGCCCCATCACCCAAGAGATCGA
>JBCDLV010000399.1:0-2951 GCA_038744895.1 Bacteroidota bacterium
GAGGCTATCTGCCAGGATGCGGAGCAGGCGTGGCGAGATGTAGCGCCCCCCGCTGGCGACGGTCTGGAGCGCCGCGGGAAGCTCCTCGGGCGCGCGGCGGCGACGAAGCACGCCAGCCGCGCCGAGCGTGAGTGCCTCCATCCCGACCGTCCGGAGCGCCCGCGAGGTCACGACGAGGCAGGGGATGTCGGGGAACGAGTCGGTCAAGCGCCGCAGCGCCTCGGCCGGATCGGGAAGCGCCAGCAGGACTACGTCGGTAGGGTGGCGCCGGAGGGCATCGTGCGCGGCGTCGAGAGAGTCGGCCTGCCGGGGGCAGGAGGCGTCTCCGACGAGCGAGACGAGTCCTGCGCGAAGGACAGGGCGTCGTGCTGCAATGAGGACCGTTGAGAGAGAAGAGACAGACACTGCATCCGGAACTAGCACGAATGAGAATAGGGTGGAGATGGTTCGCCAGGTAGTCCGTTCTGGTCAGCACGCCAGCGGGGGCGTGCAATGGCGGGGCTCGCCAGAGCCCGTCGCGCCGGAGTGGGCCCCGCACAGGAGCGAGTCAGTCCGAGGCGGTCCCGGTCTCGTCGCTCGGCTCCTCGTCACGGGAGGACGGTCGGACGCCGACCAAGACAAAGGTCACGGCTCCGAAGACGAGGATCGAGCCTACGTTGAGCGCCGTCAGGCCCAGCGCTCCGCCAGCCTCAGCCCACTGCCCGCTGCCAAGGCAGAGCCCGAGTGCTGCCGCCGGAGGAACCAGCGCGACGGCCACCATGACGCCCACCAGGGAGATGCGCGCGTTCTGGCCGAACGACACTGCGCCAGCTACGCCAGCGGCGAGGCCCACACCGAGGTCCCACCACCGAGCGCTGGTTCGCAGCGAGAGCAACTCCTCGCTTAGGTCGACGTCGACGATCAGCCCGAGCACAACAGCCGGGGCGATTGCGAGTCCGACGGCGACGGCACTGGTCTGCAAGGCATGCCAGACGAGGGGCGGCCGAAAGAGGGCTGCCCCGAACGCACTCGCCAGAAGGGGGCCGATCAGTGGGGCAATCACCATCGCCCCCACGACAACGGCCTCGTTCCCGGTCAGCATGCCGATCGAGGCGATGACCGAGGATGCCCCAACGAGCGTCAGATCCAGTGGGTTGCGGGCCGCATCGTCGCGCGCGCGCTCTGCCATCTCGCTCAGGCTCACCTCGCTGAACCACCCGAGGGCCTGCGTCTCCTCGTCGCCGTCGATCCCGCCGTCGTCGAGATCGTCCTCCACAGGCGGAAGAACGGCGTCCACGGTCGAGACCCGTACCGTAATGCCGTCGTGCTCTGACAGGGCATCGAGCACGCCCTCGACCGACTCGGAGCGGACCAGGATCTGGTGGAGCGTTTGCCCGTCTGGTCGCTCGACGGTATCGCTGCGGAGCGGCTCCGGGAGATCACGGGGCAAGTCGCCGTCGGTGATGACGTCGAGGAGTCGAAGTGCCATAGGGCACCAAGATGACGGTACGCCCCGTAAGGAAGCGCCGGGTTCGGCATGACCCCGAGGCCGACGCGTGCTCTGTTCACGTGCATGGTTCTGCGGGACGCCAGCGGGGGAGAATGGCTCTGGGCGGTAAGGCCTCCGCTGTCGGCCAGGGCCTCCCCGACGGGTTGGTACGGCGTCGACGCGGTCGCATGTCCGAAGGCGGGATGGCCGCCGCCCGCTGGCGCTGGAGAAAGACAGACGTAGTGCAGGCTGACTAGGATGGCGCCGACAGACAGCGATACCCTGGGGGGTGTGCATGCGGCACGTGTACCGGTATCCCGACCATCCTCGACATGATTCGTTTTCTTCTTGCCCCGCTGGCGCTCCTGCTGGCGATTCCCACACTCCAGGCTCAAGATGACCTTCGCCGCGTCGTCCTCATCAACGGCGACGTGTATGTCGGCGTCGTGGAGGACGAAACGGCCGATCCGGTCACGATCCGCACCACCGACGGCATCGAGCGGCGGTTCGCGCAGGCCGAGATCGACTTCATCGCGCCGCTGATCCGCGGCCGCTTCTTCCGAACCGATCCGGTCAAGACACGTTTCTTCTTGGCACCAACCGCCAGAACGCTCGGTGCCGGAGAGTTTCGCGGCGACCTGACCTACTTCTACCCCTCCGTCACGGCAGGCTTGAGCGACCGAGTGGACCTGCTCGGGTCCGGGTTCGTCACGTTCAGCAATGGCAACTTTGCCACACCGCTCATTGGCGTCAAAGGCCAGGTCTACGCCAGCGAGTCGGCCCAGGTAGCCCTCGGCGCCAGCACCGTCATTCTCCTCGCGGACGACCCGGCGTTTGGTGCGATTCCCTACGCCGTGGCCACATTCGGCGACGAGACGCGCGCGTTCTCGATCGGCGCCGGTGGCCTTATCGGCGGCGCTGCTGGCGAACTGGAGTTTGCAGAGGGCCTCGTGTATGGCCTCGGTGCGGAGACCCAGATTAACAACGGTGTCAAGTTGTTCGTCGAAGCCCTCGGAACGATCGGCCTCAGCGACAGCAGCGCGGATGTGGGGGAGGGCTTGTTGGTGCTGCCCGGCGTCCGCTTCTTCGGCGACCGATTCGCATTCGACCTGATCGGCTTCATCGCGACCGACTTCGAGAACGTCTATGGGTTTGCGCCTGTCGGCGCGCGCGCGTCGTACGGCTTCTAGCCCGTCTCGCTGGCGCTCGTCGACCGCGCAGGGGCCTTTGCTACACAAGACGCTGAGCGATCGCCAGCGGAGGCGCACGAGGCGGCGCGGGCGTCCGTTGTCCCTTGCCGTGTCTCCCGGGCGTCCCTACCCTGACGTCGTGGCCGTGATCTCGTCCCTGCTTCCCCGATGCGCCCGCCTGCTGGCGGCGCTCGTCGCCTGCGCGTGCCTGCTGGCGCCAGCGGCGTCGGCACAGTACTTCGGGTACGGCAAGAACCGCGTCCAGTACGAGGCCCACGACTGGTACACGCTCC
>JBCDLV010000400.1:0-2947 GCA_038744895.1 Bacteroidota bacterium
CCAGGCCGATGCCGAGGCCGTCCGCGAGCGAGCCGTCGAGAAGATCGACGCGCTCGACGCGCGCATCGCGGCGCTGCGCCGGACGCGGGATGCCCTCACCGAACTCGCCGAGGCGTGCGGAGGGCGCCACACCAGCCGCGCCAGCTGTCCGGTCCTGCTGGCGCTGACTGAGCCCGACGTTGGTCTTCACGGAACCCTGGACCCTACTCCAGGGCGTTGAGAGGTCGTTCGACACTCCGACGATGCCGACGCCAGCTGTACCCGACGCCCGTACCGTGACCCTGCGTGTGGAGGGCATGGAATGCGCGGCCTGCTCGGCACGCGTCGAGCGCGTGCTCTCTCGCCTCGACGGGGTCGCCGAGGTCGGCGTCAACTTGGCGACAGAGCGGGCCACGGTCCACGCCCGATCCGACCTCTCTGATCGTCAGCTCGCGGAGGTCATCGAGCGGGCTGGCTTCCGCGCCTCCACGGAGGCTCCGTCGCCTGCGGAGGTCGCCGGGGCCAAGGACGCCGACCGTGACCGCCAGCGGAGGCGCCTGTGGTGGGCTGTCGGCCTGACGCTTCCGATCTGGGCCCTCGACATGGTGCCGATGGCGATCCCCGCCGTCCACGACTGGCTCATGTCGACCCTCGGCAGCCAGCCGATCCGCTGGATCCTGCTGGCGCTGGGCACGGCCGTGCAGCTCGGGCCGGGCCGCCACTTCATCCGCACGGGGTGGGCGGCACTCCGATCCGGCGCCCCGTCGATGGACACGCTCGTGCTGATCGGGACGTCGGCGGCGTACCTCTACTCGGTCGTCGCGACGCTCGTCCCGACCGTGTTGCCAGCGGGCGCTGACCACGTCTACTTCGAGGCGGCAGCGACCATCATCGCGCTGATCCTGGCAGGGCGGTACCTGGAGACGATCGCCAAGGGACGGGCGGGCGAGGCCATCCGCGCACTCCTCGACCTCCAGCCCCCGACGGCCGTGGTACTGCGCGACGGCTCGCCGACGGAGGTCCCGCTGGCGGAGGTTGCCGTCGGCCACCAGGTGCTGGTCCGCCCCGGCGCCCGCGTCCCCGTCGACGGGGTGGTGGCGGCGGGACGCTCATTCGTGGACGAGTCCGCGATGACCGGCGAGCCGATTCCGGTCGAGAAGGAGGTCGACGCACGCGTCTCGGCAGGCACCATCAACGGAACCGGCGCCCTGACCGTCGAGGCGACAGCGGTTGGGGGCCAAACGGCGCTCGCGCGGATCGTCCGGATGGTCGAGGACGCGCAGGGCTCCAAGCCCCCCATCCAGGCACTGGCAGACCGCATCGTTCGTGTGTTCGTGCCCGTCGTCCTCGTCCTGGCTGCGATCACGCTGGCCACCTGGCTCCTGGTCGGACCCGCCCCTCGACTGACGTACGCGCTGGTGGCCTCGGTGTCGGTTCTCATCATCGCGTGTCCCTGCGCGATGGGGATCGCCACGCCGATCTCCGTGCTGGTCGGCACGGGGCGTGCCGCCGAGCGAGGGGCGTTCGTGCGGGAGGGCGCAGGCCTTCAGGCCCTCGCCGAGGCAGACCTCATCGTCTTCGACAAAACGGGGACCCTGACCGCAGGCCGCCCGGCGGTCACCGACGTGATCCCGCTCGGCGGGCACGACGCCGACGACCTGCTCCCGCTGGCGGCCGCCGTCGAGCAGCAGAGCGAGCACCCGATCGCGCGGGCGCTCGTGGCCCACGTCGACTCCGTCCCCGAGGCCCATTCCGTGGAGGCCGTCCCTGGATTCGGCGTGTCGGGAACGGTCGGCGAACGCGCAGTCACGGTCGGAGCGACTCGCTTTCTCGACCGGCTCGGCCTCTCCCTCACCGACGCCGACCGCCAGCGAGCCAGCACGCTCGCCAGTGAGGGAAAGACGCCGGTCTGGGTAGCCGTCGACGGGACGCCAGCGGTGCTCGTCGCCGTGTCGGACCCTGTCAAACCGGGCACGCGGGAGGCCCTGGACGCCCTCCGCGCGCGGGGCCTCGACCTGGCCCTCCTCTCCGGAGATACCGAGGCGACAGCCCGTGCCGTGGCGTCAGACCTCGGCATCGAGACGGTCCGCGCGGAGGTGCTTCCCGACGAGAAAGCGGCGGCGGTCGCCTCTTTCCAGGCCACGGGACGCACCGTCGCCTTCGTGGGCGACGGCATCAACGACGCGCCCGCCCTGGCCGTCGCTGATGTCGGGCTGGCGATGGGCACCGGGACCGACGTCGCCATCGAGGCGGGCGACGTCGTCCTCGCCAGCGGTGACATCGCGGCGGTCGACCGGACCGTGGGGATCGCCCGCGCCACGCTTCGCAACATCAAGCAGAACCTGTTCTGGGCCTTCGCCTACAACGTGACACTCATCCCGGTGGCCGCCGGGGTGCTGTACCCCGCCTTCGGCCTGCTCCTCTCCCCTGTTCTCGCCGCGCTGGCGATGGTGCTCTCCGACTTGTTCGTGGTCGGGAATGCCCTCCGCCTGCGTCGCGCCTGACGCCTTTCGCCAACCGTACCCACATGTTCGACCTCGCTCCTGACCGCCACGCCGAGACCTTCGCGATCGACGGCATGTCCTGTGGCCACTGCGTCTCGGCGGTCCGCGACGCGCTCGAAGGCGTCGACAACGTCGTCGTGACCTCCGTCGAAATCGGGCATGCCGCCGTGGATGCCGGACCTGAGGCGACCCGCGATCGACTGGTCGAAGCCATCGAGGCCGCCGGGTTCGACGTGACGGGTGGCGAGAGCCATTCGGCGCTACGGTAGCCCGTAGCTTCTCCTATGGCCAATTCGAATCCGAAGGCTGGCGGAACACTGGACCTGTCCACTGGGAAGCCGGCACCACCGCCACAGCCCGCTCCGGCCCCGCCGCCGATGCCGGAGGACGCGGATCCCACCGTCAAGGCCGGGCGGACGCTCGACCTCTCGAAGACGGAAGGTGGACGGAGCCGAAAGCGAGCC
>JBCDLV010000401.1:0-2943 GCA_038744895.1 Bacteroidota bacterium
CGCGTCGACCCCACCTCGCTCGCAAAGATCTACGGTGTCGTCACGGGTTCACTCATGCTGCTCTTCGCGCTTCCAGCCGGATGCGCCATCGCGGTATTTGGAAGCCTGGACAGCGAATTGGGAGGGCTGGGCGCTGGGATCGGCCTTCTCCTGATGATCCTGTACCCGGTCGTGGGCGCCGTCGCCGGGTTCATCGGCGGGTTCCTCTATGCCATCGTCTACAACCTCGTCGCCGAGCGCGTCGGGGGCGTCCAGCTGGAGATGGACACGTGGGGCGTCGACCCATCCACTGACTTCTAGGCCCTCGTGTCCCGCCGGCAAGAATTGCATTCGCCCAGGATGACTCCTGAGCCAGGCAGCGCACCGAGACAGGCCGCCAGCGGGACTCCCCGCTGGCGACTCCTGCCCCTGACGCCGGCTACAGCCGCGTGATCGGGATGGCTCGCGCCTCCGTCCGCGTGCGGACGTTGACGACGTAGGCGCCGGCTGCGAGGTCACTCGGAAGCGCGAGGCTGTGCTCGCCAGCGGAGAGCGACTCGCCCTGAGCGACCACAGCGACGCGGCGGCCGAGAATGTCGATCACCTCGACCGTCACGGCCTCGGCCTCGGCGAGGGCCAGGACCAGGCGCGCCGCGCCGCGCGACGGGTTGGGTGCGACGGAGAGAGCGAGCGCCTCCGGCAGTTCCGGCTCCGTCGAGACGGCCCGCGCGGCCTCGAAGCGGACGCCCCGGAGGTCCATCTCGAACGGCGCGGGGGCGCCGCCCTCCGTGTAGGAGTAGAACGACACGAGGGACACGCCCTCGCCCGTGAACGACCGCTCGCCACTCGGGGTCTGGAAGGCATCGAATGGCAGAACGTGCGTCTCGGCGTTCTCGGACAGATCGGCCCACGCGAAGACGCCCTCGTCGCCGGCCTGCTCGATCACGACCTGTACCCGGCCCGTGCCGCGCCCTTCGAACGCCAGAGCATCGTACGCCGAGAGGTCGACGGCCCGCTCGCCGGGCAGCAGGACGCGGAACAGACCGGCCCACTCGCGAGCGGTGCCCGCCAGCCGTGCCGACCGCTCGACAGGTCGGACGCCGTCGGACGCCTCGATGCCGCCGGCCTCAACGGAGAACGCCAGATCGTCGGACGCGTCGCCAGAGGTGTAGGTCCAGGCGCCGTCGGCCAGGTAGAGCCGGTCCGAGATGGCACCCAGCGCCGACAGGTCCAGGTCGATGTCGAAGGCGTTCGCCAGCGGGACCCGCGTCTGGAGCCCGCTGGCGGGGACGGTGAGGGTGTGCGAGAACGATGTCCGGTCGCCCTCTTCGGTCGCGGCGACCGATCCCTGCAGTGTGAGCGCGACCGTCTGACCGGTGGTGTTGACGAGGTCGAGCGCGAGCGCGCCGGGCTCGACAGAGCCAGAGCGGGCATACACGTCCGGGAGTGCGGGGGCATCGATCCCTCGGTTTCGGAAGTCGATCTCGACCTGGTCGGAGAGGCTGTCCAGCACGCGCTCGGCGAGGGCGACGGCGAGGTCCGGGGTCGCCGCCCAAGCCTGGACGTTGAGGACGTCCCCGTCCCCGGTGGCCGCGAGCTGGTACTCGTCGGACCGGAACCGGCTGTCGACGAGGTACGACCCGCCCGGGCCGCTCGGCGAGGCCACCAGGCTAATCGCATAGTCGACGGTGCCGTCCGGGCGCGATACGTGGAGGAGCACGAAGTCGGCCCCGGCGACCTCGATGCGGCGCACCGATTCGAGGCGCGAGCCCGTGACGCGGTCACAGATGGCCTTGGTGTGGTCGTAGACCTCGCCCGCTGGCGTGAGCAGCGCCAGCACAGCCCCGGCGCGGTCGCCGTCGTCCTGGAGGTAGTCTGCGGAGAGGATCGCGGTCGCGTTCGTGACGCGGAGGAGGTCCTCGGGGGTTGTCACGTAGCCCGTCAGGCCACCGGGTGCGGTCGTCGGTAACACCGACGCCAGGTCGAGAGAGCCTTGTGCCGACCGCCGCGCGGGGCTGGACGCCAGCGGCACGAGCGGCGCCGTGGCCAGCCCGAGCCTGGCCGCCTCTGCCCGCTGGCGAGTGCGCTCGACCGACCGCCGCGCCAGCAGCGTCGCCAGCCGTCCGTCAGACTCGAGGCCACCGTTGTTGCCGCTGCTCGTGGTCGACTGCGAGATGGCCACAGAGACCTCGTCGTCCTCGGTTCCGGACGCGTTGCCGGGCTGCGAGTCGGGGTCGATGATGCTGGAGGAGAGGATCTGGAACGGGATCGAGAACGAGCCCGGACTGTCGACACGGAGCTCCAGCGTCAGGGTCTGAGAAACGTTGGGGCCGAGGCCCCAGCTGCCGACGGTCCACGTCGTCCCGGACGTGGATCCGCTCGTGGCCGACGAACTGAGAAGAGTGACGCCCGTCGGGATCCCGCTGGCGCCGACGGTGACGTTCCGTGGTGTCTGGGGGCCTGCATTCGAGACGGTGACCTGCGCCGTGACGATGTCGCCGACCTCCGGAGCCGGATCGCTGATGGTTACCGCGAGCGAGAGGTCCGCACCGGACCGCTCGTAGGGGCAGGACGCGCTCGACGCGTTGCTGCCGACCGCCGCGGTGCTCTGGCCCGCCCCCGGCCTACGGAGAACCCAGGTGTTGCCCCCTGAGAGTGAGATCCGGAAGACGTACTGCTGGCGGCCGGGGAGGAAGACGGTAGGTTGCCCGAGGGCGCCGCCGCTCGTGAAGCGGTTCGAGTAGGCGCCGCCGGCCGTGCTTCCGGATCCCGTTGGGATCGTCACGGGCACCGTGTCGCGATTGTCATATCCGAACCAGGCGAAGTAGGAGCCGTCGGGGTCTTGCCCGACACACTCGACGACGGGGCTGACCTTGGGATTGGCGTTGGCGGCTGGAAGAAGCACGCCGAGGGCGAGGAGAAGGGTGAATCCGAAACGCATGGACTGACAGATGTAGATCTGCC
>JBCDLV010000402.1:0-2941 GCA_038744895.1 Bacteroidota bacterium
AGCGAAGCCGCCGATACTTGGGCGGATGCGTGTCTGTCTCTTCCTTGTTGTGTTCCTGCTTGCGATCGGGCAGGCCGCAGCACAGACCGGCGTGATCTGGGGGACGGTGACAGATGCGGTTACAGGTGAACGGCTCCCTTCAGCGGGCGTGTTTCTCGCAGACCATCAGCGTGGAGCGGCGACCGACATCGACGGGATGTACCGGATTGAGGGTGTCCCGCTCGGTCGGCAGTTCGTCACTGCAAGCTTTACTGGATACCACCACACACGGGTCGACACCGTCCTCGTTGATTCCCTGCGCCTCGACTTTGCTCTGCACTATGACTGCCTGTTTGGACCTAGCGAGGTCAGCGTCGTCGTCTTTCCGCGCGGGACGGTCTACGACACGCGGTCAGACCGTGTCCAACATGTAGCGTTCGAGCCATTGGCAGGGAGGGTCGGACGTGCCGTTGCTTGGGATCGTGGCGCCGATGCCCTCGGTCGCTGGCGGCCCGCGATGCGTGGGGCCGGCCGAACGCAGGCGTACGTGGATGGGCTGCCTGCGCTCACGCTCGACGCCGTGCCCCTCAACGCCTCTGTTCAGACGAAGGCACACGTCGGATACGTGCCTGCTGCGTACGGTGGCTCGGCAGCTGGCGCAGTCGTCACGGATATCTCGGGCCCTGAGGTGTACAGCGCGTGGGTGAACGGGCTGAGGCCGCACTCGGCGGGCGGCTCTGCCACTGGACCAGTGGTGAGAGCTGCCGCGAGCACGGTCCGTACGCGTCGCGACTCGCTCCGCTGCAACGCGCTGATCGAGCGGGTTACCCTCGACGGCGAAGCGGTAGCCTTCGGAGGCCCAGCCTCCACGCGCGCCGAGGGACGTGCTCTCGCGGAATACGTCCATGCACCGGGCAACATCGAGGCCTACACTCGTGCTGGCGGAGCGTCGAGCCCCGAGGGGAATGCCGGAAGCGCGGCGTTCTCCGTGGCTGTCGGACGCGGGTGGCGTGCACGTAGGTCGTTCACAGCCGGGGTGGAGCAGACCTGGGGAGACCTGGGTACGGCTACCCTCGTCTCGGCACGTCTCAACGCCCCCATGTCGCGGTACTGGAACGACACAGACTTCGGGGCTGAGGCTTCCGTCCTGTCCCGTCGCGAGTCTAGTGGCGCGGGTACGAGGGGTACGATGTCCGCAGTGGCTGCCTACGCGGAGCGCCGCTATGACTGGGGCGCCGACTGGCTGCTCGACTACCATAACCTGGTCTTGACCGTAGGCGCGCGCGGCGAGCGCTTCGGCGGAACGGGTGGAGGTGCTTGGACGCTTCAGCCACGCGCCCTTCTCGAACTGGATCTGAACGGTAGAGCACCAGTGTCCCTGTACGGCGTCCGTCTCTCAGCCCCTGGTCCGGGTGGCGATCTGATTCACCGAACCGAAGGCGGCATCGGGATCGTGCCTCTGGGCGGGCCTAGGCGGTCCCCGCTGACAGTCCGTCTGAGCGGATACGCTCGTTCTCTGGATGGGCCCATAAGTGGAGAGGTGGTAGGACTCGACGCGGAGGTGTCTACGCAAGGCGATTTTGGGCAAGGTGAGGTCCGCTACGATGTCCGAGTCCGTCGGCGGACCGAGAGGGGAGACCCGCTGCTCGTTCGAGACCGGACGACAGCCTCGCTCTGGCTGGATGTTCGGGAGCATGGACCAGGTAGGATGCTCGGAGGGCGACAGTCGGTCTACGTGGACGTGTCCCAGGGGATCGACCGGCAGCGTGTGATCGAGCTTGGGGGAGAGTGGGAGCCGTACTGGCTGGGCGCCATCGGCCGGTGGCTCGGAGTCCAGCGCTCGCTCTCGGTCTACGGCCGAGGCGTGGTGGCCGGCCGCGACGCTGTCCCGTGCGTCGGCGGTCTCGTCGAGGTGGCGTGCCCGGCGCCCACTGCGGAGATCGCCCTACGCATCGGCGGCTGACCCGCTGGCGGCGGGCCACCAGCCTACCGATATCCGAGCCCCGCTGGCGGATAGCGCCAGCGGGGCGTGATCCCCGGCGGCGCCCCTTCGCGGAGGAACCGGTGACCGCCCGCTGGCGCTGCGGTTCACACCCGGCGCCGTATCCTTGGCGCGCTGTCGCTCCACTATGGCCCAGGACGTCCACTGCCCCACCTGCGGGGCGCCGCTCCACATCCGAAACCGGTTCGTGACGACCGTGACGTGCGAGTTCTGTGGCAGTGTCTCGCTCGTCGACGGCGCGCGGCTCGACCCGACTGGCCGCTCGGTGACCGCCGTCCAGGTGCCGAGCCCGCTCTACCTCGACGCGACCGGACGCATCGGGAGCCGGTCGTTCCGCGTCCTCGGCCGGCTCGTCTACGAATACGACGGCGGCTTTTGGACCGAGTGGTTCCTGGAAGTCGACGGCAATCGGCGCGTGTGGATGGTCGAGGATGAGGGAGCCTTCTCGCTCCTCCAGATTCAGCCCCGCGTGGTGCCGCCGCCGTTCGACGACATCACGGTGGGCCAGACCATCCAACTCGGCGACTTGAGCGTGTTCGTGAACGAGGTGGACGAGGCCACCATCGTCGGCGCGGAAGGCCAATTGGGCGCGGGGCTGCTTCCCGGCGAGGCCATCCGGTACGTGGACGGTACCGCTGGCGACAACGAGATCTCGATCGAGTACGGTGAGAAGGAGGTCGAGGTATTCGTCGGCCGCCCAATTCCTCGAGAGAGTGTCCAGATCGACGACGAGACCTACTAGCGCATGATCGGTCGCCTTTTTCTGTACGGGTTCATCGGGTTCATTGGGTTGACCGCGATCGGCGCGTCCGCCAGCGGGGACGGTGCCTCTCGGCTGCTCGGGGACCGCCCGCCCGCGTACTGGCAGGGTGAGATGCGGTCGCAAATCCAGGTGGCCCGCGACCAGGCCATCCGCGCCGAGCGCGACCGACGATATCGGGCGGGGGAGATGAACCTGGG
>JBCDLV010000403.1:0-2938 GCA_038744895.1 Bacteroidota bacterium
ACGCGATCGACGAGGAGCAGCGATTCACGACGACGTTCCACTACATCATCGACAAGTTCCTCACACAGGACAGCGGATGACGCAGCGCGCGGCGTGGGCGCCTGGGCACATCCGGTGTGCGCTCGCGCCCGCCGTTTCGCCTCCAAACCCCCATTCCACCCCCCAGCGCCAGCTGGCACGCCCTTGGGAAGGGTTCCGGGTGTCACACCCACACCCCCTCCCATGTTCGCCTCCACGCGCTCCTTCCGCTCCTCGCTCACCACCCACGGCTCCACGCTCTACGGCATGCGCCGCGTCCGCGCTCCGCGCCGCCCCTTCAGCGGATGGGACGTCGCCCGCTCGACGAGCGCGCCCGCGCGTCGGCCGCAGAGCCGGGCCGGCCGATGAGCCGAGCGTCCGCGTCTGCCCGATGAGCGCTGGTCCCGATGCGAGGGCCAGCGCTTTTTCGTGGGCAGGCCTGCTGGCGGCAACAGGGCCCGCTAGCGCACGAGTGACAGCCTCTGGCGCAGTCGAGACCCGCTGGCGCTCGGCACACCGCCAGCGGGTCTCGACCGCGAGGGGTCAGGGAGTGAGGGTCCCGTTGGCATCGAGCACGGGGCGGAGCACGGCCACGATCTGCTCCACGATCTGGTCGCCGCTGCCGAGGCCGCCGCCGTTGGACATCAGCGCGACCACGAGGTCCTCCTCGGGGAAGAGGACGACGATGCACGACGCCCCCGCCTGCCCACCGGGGTGCCCCAACGAGCCAGGGAACCGACCGATCAGATCGACCCCGTGGCCGTAGCCGGATGGGATCTCCTCCCCATTCGGGCCGACCGGCTCGCGGCTCATGACCGCGATGGTCGCCTCCGTCACGAGGTCGCCTGCGTCGAAGGCCAGCGCGAAGCGGACGAGGTCCTCCGCCGTCGAGAGGTGGCCGCCAGCGGGCAGGTTCTCGCTCACGTCGCGGAGGGATGCCCGGCGCACGTCGTTCAGACCGGCCATGTCGTAACCCGTCGCGCGGTTCGGAATGAGCGCCTGCACGTCGTCCGGGACGGTCGCGTCCATCCCCACAAGGTCGAAGACCTCCTCCTGAAGAACCGCGTTGTAGGCCTGCTCGGCCGCTCCGGCGAGGACGCACCCGAGGACGCGGTAGCCGAACGAGGAGTAGGCGTAGCCCCGCCCGGGCGCGTACAGCAGCGGGTCGTCGGCGAACACCGCCAGCGGGGCGACGACATCCGTGTAGCGGGTGACGCTGCTCGCGATCGCACGGTCGCGGCGGGCCTCGATGGCGCGGCGCTCGGTATCCGTCTCAGCAGTTTCTAGGAGCGCGTCGTAGTCCTCGTAGTGGCGGATGCCCGACGTGTGTGAGAGCAGCTGGCGCGTGGTGATGGGCGAGTCCTTCTCAGGGTACGCGGGGCAGTAGGTCTGGATGGGCGCGTCCAGGTCAATCGCGCCGCGCTCCACCAGCCGCATCACGGCCGTACCCGTGAACCACTTCGACACCGAGGCGGTGCGGTAGCGCGTGGCGGGCGTCGCCGGGACCGTGTTCTCCACGTCCGCGAAGCCGTAGGCACGCGATAGGGCCACCGATCCGCCGTGCCCGATGGCGACCTGGATGGACGGCAGGCCCGTGAACTCCAGCGTGCCCGTGATGATCTCATCCACCTGAGACGGCCAGGCGTCCTGGGCATGCGAGAACGAGGCAGTGGTCGCGAGCGCGACGAGGGTGACGACGATGAAACGCATGGGACAGCGGGAAGGGGTTACAGGAGAATGAGCCTCTGGCGGACAGCCTCCACGCGCGTGCGCCCGACGGGCACCTCGTCGCCAGAGGCCAGGACGGCGTGGTAGCGGCTGCCTTCGCTGGCCCGAAGCCGGACGACCTCGTCCATGCGGATGAGGTACGAGCGGTGGACGCGCTCGAACGTGGCGGGCAGCACCGCCAGCAGGCGGTCGAGCGACTTGCTGTGGAGCCGGATAGAGCCGTCGCGGAGGACGAGATCGGAGTAGGCGCCCGCCGCGCGGACGTAGGCCACGTCGGCCACGCGCACGAGGTCGATGCGCCCGGCGGAGCGGATGGCGAGCGAAGCGGCGGGGTGCTCGGCGCGGGCGCCGCGCAGGCGGTCGAGCGTGGTCCGAAGGCGCTCGGCGCCGAAGGGCTTGCCCACGAAGTCCAGCACGCCGAAGTCGAAGGCCTCGATGGCGCGCTCGGTGTGGGCCGAGACCACGACGGTGTGGAACGGGCTCGCGGCCGAGGTCGCCAGCAGGTCGAAGCCGTCGCGGCCGTTCAGGTTGAGATCCAGGAAGAGGACATCGATGTCGCGGCGGGTCAGGAGCGTCTCGGCCTCATCCAGCGACGGGCACGTCTCAATGGAGGCGATCTCGTCGCCCGCGGCCTCGCGGAGCAGCCGCTCCAGGCGACGGGCGATCACGACCTCGTCTTCGACGATCAGCATGCGCATCAGTCCAGGGGCAGGTCGATGTCGGTCACCCAGGCGTCGCCAGCAGCCTCGGAGCGGACCGACCACGGGCCGTCCACGCTCTCCTCCAGCCGGGCGCGCACGTAGCGGAGGCCGCCGCCCTCTCGTGGCATCTCGCGAGCGGCTCCCGCCAGAGGCGCCCGCAGCGTGAGGCGGCGTCGGCCCTCGCGCCGCGTCTCGCGGAGCGTCAGCTGGACGCGGCCCGGCGGGTAGGCGTTGTGCGTGACGGCGTTCTCGACGAGCGTGTGGAGCACCGCTGGCGGGATCGGACCGTCGGGGTCCACGCCGCTGGCGTCGAGGTCGAAGCGCACGTCGCGGCGGTAGCCCATCACGTCGAGGTGGGTGCGGCAGAGCGCCAGCTCGCGGGCCATCGGGATGAGCGGCTCGCCGGAGACCTCGGAGAGCGCCCGCAGCTCGGCCGCCAGCGCTTCCAGCGCGCGGACGCCCACGGCGGGATCGGTCTCGATCCACTCGGC
>JBCDLV010000404.1:0-2935 GCA_038744895.1 Bacteroidota bacterium
CATAGACGAGAGGCCCCCCGCCAGCGGGCGAGAGGCCTCTGCGTGCCGAACCGCTGGCGGTCTTACATCCCCGCGTCGTCCTCGGTGGGGACGATGTGGATCATGACGCCGACCTGGGGCTCTTGGTCGAACCGGACGAACTCACGCGTCTCCGCGTCGACGTGGAAGGTGAACGTCTGGCCAGGGCCTCCTGCCGCAGAGACAGGCCACGCCATGCGCCCCTCGATCTCGCCGAGCTCACCGACGGTGAGGGTGGACGTCGACGGTCCCTCTGGCCCGGTGACGTGTGCGATGGCACGGTACCCCTCCTGGAGCGGAATCGTGCGCGCGAGCTCGAAGATCATCGAGGCCGAGAAGACGGGCTCCTCGTAGGCGACCTCGGTCGTCTCGCCGTTGGAGGTACGCGTCGCGATGCCGTCGGCGTAGATGACCTCGACCACGTTCTCTCCCGAGGTGGTGGAGGTGGAGATCGGCGCCATCGAGGGATAGGCCGCCACGAGGGTCTGCTCGACTGTCTGGTTGGCCATCGTGATCTCCTGCATGTTGGTGACCGTGATGGTGCCGGCGGCTTCATCGATCATGATCGACCGTGTGAGCGTGCCGGCTTCCTGCTGCACGGGCTGGACCACCTTGATCGTGAACTCCCGGCTCTCGTTAGACAGTACCGAAGGATCGAACGTATCCAGGCCCGGACGCAGCACGACAGCGCTGGCCTCGGCCTCGGCCATGGCGGCGAGCGCTTCCTCGGTGACGGGCTCCGTGACGATCAGCGCGCCTTCCTGAGGGGATACGGTGGCCGCCAGCAACTCGCGCGTGGATCCGTCGACGAGGTAGCGACGCGTGCCGCCGCCGCGCGTTGCGACCGCTGTGGCCTCGATGGCCCATACAGACGCAGTGCTGCCGTCGAGTCGCGTGAACTCCTCCTGCCCGATGACGGTCATGGACACGTCGCGGACTCGGTTCTCGGACGAGAACGTCGGCGCGGTTGCGGTGTAGCCGACCTCGAAGGGCAGCGCACGAGCGACGATCGGCACCATCTCCGGTGCGAACGCTGGCGCCCGGAGGTCGATGTCGAACGCCAGCGGGGCCCAGTCGCCTCGGCCGTAGCTGCCGGAGACGTTGGTCCCGTTGTACGTCGTGGTGCCCGTGCTGGAGCCGACGGCCCGCTGGCGCGAGACGGGAGCCAGGGTGGACGGGTTGAAGGTGATCGTCGTCTCGCCGGTGTTGCCAGCCTGGCGGGCATCTGCGTCGACGGCGACGGTCACGTTGGCACCGTCTCGCGTGACGGTGTGCGTGATGGTGCCCAGGTCGCGGGCAGACGGCGTTCTCGCGCGGACCGTCTCGGTGTGAGACTCGAACGTGAGGCCGTCGATCATTAGGTCGGGGTGCCCAGGACGGAGAACGACGTCCTGAGACATGGCGGGCGCCGCCAGCAGGGCGAGCGCGGCAAGGACAAGAGAGCGCATAGGAAGGGCTTGGATCAATGAGAGAGGGCCGGGCGCACGAGGCGACCCGGCCCTGCGTACGAGGACGGAGAGGGGAGAGGTCCCGCTACTCAGCGTCAGGGGCGAGCTCGATCGAGACTCCCGGTTGAGGCGAGAAGCGCGACATGAGGAGGTCCCGCGTGTCTGGATCGACGAGGTACGTGAACGTGACGGGGCCCATCTCTGTTTTGACGACCCAGGCAGAAATTCCGTCCACGTCTTCGCGACCGGTTACCGAGTACACCATGTCGCCGGCCTCGTCGGGCGACTGATACGAGAACGACAGCGCCTTGAACACGGCGCCCTCCGAGAACGGAAGGCTCTGCGCGATCTCGCCTGCCCAGGCCGTATCGAAGACCGGGGCATCGGTCTCGAGCAGAACGGTCGTCGCCTCGCCCTGACGTGGGGTCACGAGGCCGACGACGCCCTCGTCCATGAACTCGAGCGATGCGTCGGCGCCGCCGCCTGTGGAGACGTGCGCCAGCGGGACAAACGCCGTGGTCGCCACCACGGAGTCGACCTGTGTCATGCCTTGCATGGGTACGGAGATGGTCGTCACCCGGGTTACGCGGCCGTCGCTGATGGCGACCGTCTCGGACATCGTGCCCACGTCCTGCTGCATGGGGGCCGTGAGGCGCATGGTGTAGGAGGTGGCGCCGGGTGTGATCCAGTCGGTGACCAGAACGCCGTCTCCGGGAGAGATGAGGACGGTGTCGGCTGGCGCGTCCTGGGCGAGTGCAGGACCGCTGGCAACAACCGCCAGGGCAAGCATGGAAAGAAGGAGTCGCATGTTCAGGGAGGGTAGGGTTGGAAGCGAGGCTTACTCGGCTGTCATCTCGACGCGCACGCCAGGCTGAGGAGTAAATGCCATCTGGAGGAGCTCTCGCGTGTCGGCATCCACGTAGTAGAAGTAGTCCGGCGTGTCCTCTTCTTCCTCGACGATCACCCAGACCATCGTTTCGGATCCGTCGGCCGTCGTGAACGACTCCTGTCCGGTCACGCGGAAGATGGATGTCGAGATCTCACCGCTGCCGGTGAGCTGGTCGAACGAGGCCACGTAGCCCTCGACGAACGGAAGGGACCGGGCAAGCCGCCGCGTGATGCCAGGGCCGAACGCATCGCCAACTTCGACATCGACCGCAACTTCTTCGCCGTCCTCGAAGGCCACGCCGACGAGGCGCCCATCGACGACGTCGAGACGTTCCTCCTGGGTCGGCTGAATCTCGACACGCGAGATGGGTGCGAGCGACGGGTAAGCGACAGTCGTCGTGTCCTGCTGGTCCTGACCAGCCGCCTGGATCTTGACGTTCGATGTCATGATGAGCTGGTCACCATCCAGAACCTCGGCCATCTCGACGAATCCAAGCTCCTGCTGGACAGGCTGGACCACACGCACGGCGAGGCGGATGGCCTGCGGGGCGACGGCCACCAGGTCCGGGTGGCCTGGCGAG
>JBCDLV010000405.1:0-2927 GCA_038744895.1 Bacteroidota bacterium
CGGCCGTTCTGGTGGCCGTGGCGCTGGCCGTCACCGCCACGTCAGCGTCGATCCTGGCCCGTTGGAAGCGATCCATCGACGAGGAGTCGACGGAGTTCGAGGGCCGGCTCTACCGAGCGGCCATCGTGGCGCCGCTCTCTGCCGCCGGCCTGTTGGTCGGCTTCGCCCTATGACCGTCGTCGCCCTCGACCCTCGGCCCGAGCACGCGCTCACCCGCCCTGATGCATTCCTTGGCCTCGCCAGCGGAGGGGAGACCGTGGCGGAGGCAGCGCTCTGGTGGTCCCCGCCTCTCGTCCTGCCGGAGAGCGGTTCCGCCGGCCGCATCGGGCACGTCCGCTGGCGCGATGCCGAGACTGGCACCGCGCTCCTTCGGGCGTGCGCCGACCGGCTGCGCGAGGCCGGGAGCACGCGGGCGCTCGGCCCCCTCGACGGGTCCACGTGGTTTTCCTACCGCGTGGTCAGCGACGAGGCGCCCGCTGGTGTGACCCACCCTCCGTTCGCCTCGGAGCCGTGGCAGCCGACAGCGGTGGGCCGCGCCTTCGAGGAGGCTGGATTCGCACCGGTGGCCCACTACCTCTCGTCGGTCGTGGACGCGCTGCCGGACGAGTCTGAGCAAGCGGCGGCCGACCGCGCTCGGTTGGCGGACGCGGGCATCCATCTTCGCGCGTTCGACCCCGGGCATGCACAAGACGAACTCGCATCGCTGCACGGCCTTCTGCTCCGGGCGTTTGCGGGCAACCCGTACTACGCGCCGCTCGACGAGGAGCGGTTCCAAGCCCTCTACGGTCCGCTCGTGGCTCAGGTCGATCCGGAGCTCGTCCTCATCGCGGAGCACGAGCGCCAGCGGGTCGGTGTGCTGCTGGCGTTTCCGGATGCCGCACAAGCGGCTCGGGGGGAGGCGATCGACACGGTCGTCGTCAAGACGCTGGCCGTCGATCCCGGCTGGCGCGGGAAAGGCCTCGGCGGTGCCCTGGTTCGGATCGGACAGGAGGCCGCGCGGCAGAAAGGCTACCGGCGGGCGATCCACGCGCTGATGCACGCCGAGAACGCGTCGGTTCGGATCAGTCGTCATCTCGGCCGGCCGATGCGATCGTACGCGCTGCTCGGTCGCCACTTGTAACCGCCAACTGCGGATGGACAACGTCGTCGAGCTGTTCACGGCCCAGGCTGCGGAGCGGCCGGATACCCCTGCCATCATCGAGGGCCAGGGGCGCAGGCGCCGCATCACGACGTTCGCCGACCTGGACCGCCAGGGCGCCGCTGGCGCTGGGCGATTGGTCTCATCGGGCATCCGCCCAGGAGACCGCGTGCTGATCCTCGTGCCTGTCTCGGCGCGGCTCTACGCGGTCCTCGCGGCGGTCTTCCGCGCCGGCGCCGTGGCGGTTCTCGTGGATCCCGGGGCCGGGCGGGCGCGGCTGGCTGAGTCCGTCGAGCGCGTTAACCCGGCGGCCTTCGTCGGCGTCCCCAAGGCCCACTTGCTGCGCCTGCTGGCGAGGTCTGTCCGGCAGATCCCCCAGTCGTTCGTGACCGACGGCTGGCTGCCAGGCGCGCAGCGGTGGGAGGGAGGCCCTCCGGCGCCAGCGGTGCCCGTCGGGCGCGAGGCGCCGGCGCTGCTCACCTTTACGTCGGGCACGACTGGCCGTCCCAAGGCAGCGATCCGGACCCACGGCCTGCTGGCGGCCCAGCACGCGGCGTTGTCGAGGGCGCTCGACCTGCGCCCAGGCGACATCGACCTCTGTACGCTCCCCGTTGTCGTGCTGGCCAACCTCGCGTCAGGCATCACGACCGTCCTCCCCGACGCCGATCTCCGCAAGCCCGGAGCCGTCGACCCGGAGCGGCTCGGTCGGCAAATCAACCAGGAGCAGCCCAACCGCTGCGTCGCGAGCCCCGCCTTCTTCGAGCGACTCCTCACCGCGCGCGGCTCGCTCGACACCTTCCGACGCGTCGATACGGGCGGGGCGCCGGTTCACCCGGACCTGCTGGCGCGCCTGGCCGAGCACGTCCCCGAGGCCGTCGGCGTGTACGGATCGACCGAGGCCGAGCCCATCGCACACCTCGACCACGCCGACCTGCCCGCCGCTGACCGCCAGCGGGTCGCGGGAGGCGAGGGCTTGCCCGTGGGCACGCCCGTGTCGGAAGTCGCCCTCCGCGTGGTGCCCGATGCCTTCGGCCGGCCTCTCGGCCCGTTCACGGACGACGCGTGGGATGCTCACGCACTCCCCGCTGGCGCCAGCGGGGAGCTCGTCGTGGCGGGCGATCACGTCGTTCCGGGATACCTCGACGGCGAGGGCGACGAGGAGACCAAGGTGCGAGTGGGCGACCGCGTGTGGCACCGGACCGGCGACGCGGCACGGCTGGATGCCGACGGTCGGCTGTGGTTGCTCGGCCGCGCGGGTCAGGGATTCCACACGGCGTCAGGCGTTCGGTACCCGCTCCAGGTCGAGGCTGCGCTCCGGCACCGCTTCGGCGTCCGGGCGGCGCTGGCTGGCGTGCACGCGGATGGCGCGTCGGTGGACGCTCTTCGGCTGGCGGTCGAGGGGCCGCTGTCGCCAGCGGTGCTGGAGGCCGCCCGCGATCTGGGGATCACCCGCGTGGTTTCTGTAGAAGCACTCCCGATGGACCGGCGCCACAACGCGAAGATCGATCGTGCCGCGTTGGAGACCTTGCTCGATGCACGTGCGTAGACTCCGCAAGCCCCCGCGACCGATGCTGTTCCGACTCCTCCGCCAGCGGCGCCACGCCCGCCGCTTCGCAGCGCTCACGTACGACGCGGCTCTCGCCCGCGCCTCTCGCGGCGCGTCGCTCCTCGACGACCGAGACCCCGGCTGGGCCCATCGCGTCGACTCGGCATCGCTCCACCTGTCCGACGGCGCCGCCTGCGTGCTGGGACAGCTTTGGGGTGAATACCGCCGGGGTCTCGGCCGCGC
>JBCDLV010000406.1:0-2926 GCA_038744895.1 Bacteroidota bacterium
CAACCGCTGCCACTCTTGGCGGGCAACCAGGCCGCGCCCCTTCTCCAACTCCAGCTCCGCCTGCGCCTGAGCCAGATCGGCCTCCGCTTCCTTCACCGCCGCGTCGTACTCCTGCGGGTCCATCTTGAACAACAGGGCACCGGCGGCGAGCAGCCCGCCGGGCTCGACACCGTCACCCACCTCGGTCACGCGTCCGGTCACCTCCGGTGCGATACTGACCGACCGGGCCGGCACCACCTCGCCGAAGCCGCGGATCTTCACCTCCACGCTCCCTGGATTCGCCTCGATCACTTCGACGGTCGGCAGCGTAGGGGTCGACGGGGTTGTCTCCTGCTGCGGTGCCGTGGCGAACAGCCACCAGCCCACCGCCACGCTGCCCGCGATCAATAAGATCGGGGGCTGTCCTAGGAGATTTCACCGTCGGGTGAGTTTCCGCAGGGATTTTAACTGGTCGGATGCGGTTCCCGTATTGAACCGCCACTCGCACCCTTTCAGGAACAGGGAGAAGCTCTGCTTCGGCACGCCGTTGAACTTCCGCAGGTGACGCTTGGCCTGGTTCCAGAAGTTCTCGATGCCGTTGATGTGCGCGATCCGGCCGTTAGCCTCGTAGCTCGCATACCCCTCGCCGTGGTCGATCCGGTAGTGCTCAAACCCCGACGTGTCGAGCGTGTCGTACGAACTGAATCCGTCGGTGTAGACCACCGAGTCCGGCTCGACGTGGGCGCGAATGATCGGGAAGAGCGTCTTGCGCTTGAGGTCGGCCGGGACGGCGGTGTAGACCCGCCCGCCGCGCTTGAGGATGCCGAACACGACGACCTTGCCGGCTGCGCCGCGGCCCCGTTTGCCCTTGCGGCGCCCGCCGAAGTAGCTCTCGTCGATCTCGACCTCGCCGGCGAAAGGGCTCTCATCGGCAACGCGCTCGGCGATGGTCTCGCGCAGCTTGTGGTAGTAGAGCGTGGCCGTGTGGCGGTTGACGCCGACGAGATGAGCGACTGTCCGGGCAGGCGTTCCGGCGACGAAGTGCTCGATGAGGCGGAGTTGGATGCGGCGTGGGAGCCGGCTGCGGCGTCGCTTCTGGGTCATAGTGGTAGCTAAGCCACCGAGACCTTATCTAGGCCAGCCCCTTCAGAATTGCGCCCCTCCCCATCACGCTCGCTCAGTACAGAGCGGTACGGACCGACCAGAGTATGGCGGCCTCGCCGCAGGGCAAGCACCCCTGAGCGCGGATGTACTGGGCGACATATCGTCGCGTGAGTACGGGACGCTCTGTTCAAGCGGACGACGACGGTCGATGTCTGTCGCATTCACGAACTGCTACGGATCGGTCTTTTGCGTCTCGCCATGTGAACAACCGCCTCGGGCCGGAAGCGGACGTTCGAGGCCTCTCGGGACTCGCGACCATGCCAATATTCAGCGGCCAGGGGTGACCATGAAGTCCCAACATCCCCTCACAAGCGAGACTCGGAAGTTGGCCGATGCTCAGAAGGGGTTGACTTCTTCGCTGCCCGACGCGCGAGCCGCCGGTCGGAGAAGTACCGGACTTTCCGGGCAAGCACCGGGTCCTTCCCACGCGAGAGGATCAGTTGGCTGTCGTCTCCCAGACGCCTCAGTTCGTCGGCCGTCATGAGGTCGCGGCCCTGCTCCGATGCCGAGCGGCCGGCCGAGTAGCTCGACCGGTGACCCCGGTTGCGCCCGGCGGTCTGCGACCGCCCGAAGACGGTCGTCCGACCGCACATCTTTGAGAGGTACTCGGCCGTCGTCTGGTCGGTCACGCAGAAAGCTTGCACGACATCTGCGTTGGCCACAAACGTCTCCCAGTTCCGGGGGTAGAGCGCCTTGAGCTGCGTGAGGTCCTGGAGGAAGGTCCAGACCCGTAGTCCGTAGCCGGCCATGAGCGAGACGGCCCGGCGGACGGGCGCCATCGGCCCCAGCTGCGCGAACTCGTCGAGGAGGAAGAGCACGCGGCGGCCCTGAGGCGGACGCCGTGCGAGCTCCGTCACCGCGCAGGCGATCACCAAGCGGAGCCAGCGGGCGAACGTGTCGAGGCGGTCGGGCGGAACGATGAGGTAGAGCGTGACCGGCCCGGCCCCGAGGTCGGACAGAGCGAGCGGCGCCTCGGAGCAGCCGTCGGACGGCCCCCCGAGCACGCGCTCCATCCGCGGCGAATCGAGGAAGTGCGTGTGGCGCTGGGCCGACGAGACGACGCTGGAGCGCTCGCGGTCGGCCTTCTGGAGGATCCGGTTGGCCGTACGCTGGACGGCGGGGACCTCCGATCGGCGCATCTTTCCCAGCAGCTCCCCGAAGTCCTCGGGCGCGAGCGTGAGGAGCGCGCGGACGGTGAGGAGCGTCCGGGTGCCCGCCGTCTCGGCCACGTGGGCCACGTGGAGGATGAGGCCGGCGAGGAGCGCCCGCGCCTCGTCGTCCCAGAACGCGCCGTGGTCGCCGGGCTCCGGCACGACGAGCATGTCGGCCAGCATCGCGGCGTCGTCGAGGGCGTCCGGCGATTCGGTGTCGACGAGGTCCACCGGGTTGTAGGCGCCGTCCGCGGCCGCCCGAACGCCAGGCGGCACCCCGAGGCGGTCGACGAGTCGGAATGGGTCGAGCGCGATTACACGCTGCCTCATCGTGCCCTGCCGAAAGGCGGCTGTGATGGCGAAGTTCTCTCCCTTCGGGTCGGTGACGACGACGCTGTCGTCTGTCTCGAGGAGCGCCGGGATGACGGCGCCGACGCCCTTACCGGCACGTGTCGGGGCGACCGTGAGCAGGTGGCCCGGCCCGTCGTAGCGGAGGTCGCGGCCCCGGTGGCGGCCGAGCAGGAGCCCGGAGCGTCCGCGCAGGGCGCCCCCGTCGCCCCAGGTGGCCGTCCCGTGCGTGCCGGCGACGCGGACCCTCGCTGAGCTCGCGAGGAGGGCCACGAGGCCGAGCA
>JBCDLV010000407.1:0-2922 GCA_038744895.1 Bacteroidota bacterium
CGTAGCGCGTCAGGGACGCCGCCAGCGGGCCCGGGTCGGCGATGCCGTGCACGCAGACCTCGCGCGCCGAGGAGCGTCCGTCGGCCGCCACGATGGCTGCGCCGCCGTCCGCGACGATGACGAGGAGTCCCCCGATCCCTACGCGCTCGGCCTCGACGACGCGCTCGTGGATCTCGGCGAGCGCCCGCGACGGGAGGCGCGTCAGCCGGTCCCGGCGGACGGCCGTGACGACGGGCGGGGCGGTCCGCTCCGCGACGGCGTCCTGCACGCTCGACGCGACACGCTGGGCGATGCGAAGAGGGAGCGTGGGAATCGTGAACCCGGCCATGCTTCAACCTACTGCGGGGGCTTTCAGCCTGCCCTAGCCCGCCGCTGGGGTCGCGGTATCTTCCCAGAGTCCTGAGCCCGCCTGCGCACGCCTATTCCGTCTTTCGGAACTCCTGCTTCCCTGGTCCACCGCCAGTCCCGACGGATCCCTCGCATGCGCTCTCTTTTCTTCCTCGCCGCCCTGCTGGCGGCGCCCGCCAGCGCCCAGACCTGGGGCGAGATCGCCGGCCGCGTCTCCGGCGGCGACGGCGCGCCCATCGCCGGGGCCTCCGTTCTCGTCGAGGGAACGTCCTTCGGAACCAACACCGGCGCCAGCGGGGCGTACGCGTTCCGCATTCCCGAGGGGCGCTACCCGGTCCGCGTCTCGTTCGTCGGCTACCAGACGGTTCGCGACACCGTCGACGTGCGGCGTGGCCAGACGACGCGGTTCGACGCGACGCTGGTCGAGGCGGTCGGTGAGTTGGGCGACGTGGCCGTCGAGGGCCGTGCGGAGCAGGGCGTGGGCGTGAGCCGCATTGACCCGCGCGAGGTACGCGACATGCCGCTGCCGGTCCAGGATGCCATGCGGTTCGTGGCCACCGAGCTCGGCGTGACGACCTCGAACGAGCTCTCCAACGCGTTCTCCGTCCGCGGCGGCAGCTACGATGAGAACCAGTTCTTTATCGACGGCTTCGAGTTCTACCGTCCGCTCCGGATCAGCCAGGGCGAGAGCGAAGGCCTCGGCCTCATCAACGGCGACCTCACGAGCCGGATGACGCTGTTCGCCGGCGGCTTCCCGGTCCGCTACGGCGGCAAGCTGGCGTCGGTCCTGGACGCCACGTATGCCGCGCCTCGCGGCGAGATCGCCGGCACCACCTACCTCTCGACGCTCGACGCGGGCGCGGCCGTCAGCGGCGGCCTGGGCGAGCAGGCCGGCATCGCCGTCGCGGCGCGGAGCGCCCGTCCGCAGCGGTTCTTCGCCGGGCAGGAGCTCGAAGGCAGCTACGACCCGGACTTCCGCGACATCCAGGGCGTCCTCGACTGGCGCGTCGCCCCGAGACACACGCTTCGAGGCGTCGGGCTCTACGCCCGCCATCGGTTCCGGCTGGCGCCACGCCAGCAGGAGACCACGTTCGGCGTCTACCCCAACCTCATCCGGACGGTCGCCCGCGACTTCTCCGGCGTCGAAGAGGATGGCTACGACATCGGGTTCGGCGGCCTGCTGCTGACGAGCCAGTTCGGCGAGCGCACGACGGCCGAGCACCGCGTCTCCTACTTCGAGATCGACGAGTTCGAGACCTTCGACATCTCCTCCCGCTCGTCGCTCTACCGACGCGAGCAGCGGCCCGGCGGCTCGCAGACGGACCTCGACCGGTTCCTCGAAGGCCAGACGGTTCAGGACGACACGGCCGACAACCAGATCCGCCAGCGGGTCCTGACGGCCGAGGGGCGCTACCTCTCGGCCCTCGGCGGCCACAGCGTCGAGGCGGGTTGGATGGCGCGGGCGTTCTCCTTCGACGACGAGATCAACGAGTCGACGCAGTTCACGGGGCAGGGCGAAGGCGGCGAGATCGTGACGCTGCCGGTCCGCCAGCTGGTCGCCGACACCACGTTCTCGGCGTGGCAGGGAGCGGTCTGGGTCGAGGACGCCATCTCGCTGGGCCGCCTCACCCTCACGCCCGGCCTCCGCGCCGACTACTTCTCGTACAACGACGAGCTCACGCTCTCGCCGCGTCTCAGTGCCCTCTACGCGCTCTCGCCGCAGACGACACTCTCCGCTGGCGCGGGCGTCTACCACCAGGCGCCCACGTACCGAGAGCTTCGTGGCGACCCCGACCCCGGCGAGTCTGCCTTCGCGGACCTGGATGGCGATATCGCCAGCCCGCGTGCCGTCCAGGCGGTCGTGGGCGTGGACCACTTCTTCACGGGCCGTCGCCTGTCGCTCCGCGCCGAGGCCTACGCGAAGCGGTTCACGGACCTGATCTCGTACGATGTCGAGAACGTCCGCGTGGTCTACTCCGCCGAGAACGACTCGGAGGGGTACGCTGCGGGCCTCGACCTTCAACTCCGCGGGGAGTTGGTGCCGGGCCTGGAGAGCTGGATCAACTACGGTCTGCTGTTCACCGAGGAGCGATTCTTCGAGCCTACCCTGACGGGCAATCCTGATCTCGACGAGCCGGCTCAGCTCCGCTTCGAGGCACGCGGTGGCGGCGACTGGATCGCTCGACCGACCGACCGGCGCCACAACCTGTCGCTCTTCGTCCAGGACTATGTCCCCGGCGACGACACATGGCGCCTCCATCTACGGACCCTCTACGGCTCCGGCCTTCCGGTCACGCCGCCGACGCGCGACGCGGACCGGTCCTCGACCACGATCACCGCCTTCAACGAAGGGCCCCGCAACACGATCGACTTGCCGAGCTACTTCCGGTTCGACATGGGCGCCACCAAGCGCCTGCTCGTGGGCCGGAGCCTGACCGGCGCGCCCTTGAACCTGCTGGCGACGGTCGAAGTGCTGAACGTGTTCGACCAGACGAACGCGGTGGCGTTCTCGTGGGTCGAGAGCAACGAAGGCGGCCAGCCCGTCTTCACGGCCGTCCCCACGCGCCTGACGCC
>JBCDLV010000408.1:0-2919 GCA_038744895.1 Bacteroidota bacterium
CGCCCAAACGGCCACCGGGTGCAGGTCCGAAGCGGCCACCGGGGCCCTCTCCGAAGCGGCCGCCCTCGACGTCTCCTGACGACCAACCCAGTTGACCGATGAAGCACACGTGGACCAAAGGCGAGGGATGGGGCAAAGGGACGGCCGCCTTGTTGGGCGGCTTCGTCGCATTTATCGTCTTCGGGCTAGCGCTCGGGACGGCGCTGCCTGACATCGGCGTGCCGATCGGCGTGGCGGTCGCGCTGAGCGTCGCGCTGAGCGTGCCCGTGTGGGCTGGCCTCATCGTGTGGGCGGTTCTCGCCCCCAGCGGTCGCGGCGCATGGCTCCGCATCGGCGGGACGTCCCTCGTCCTCGGTGCCATCACGGCGATCGCCTACGTCATCTAGCGAGACCGATGGACACCGCACGCCCTCCGACCCGACCGCCAGCGGAGCCTGCTGGCGCCGCGCCGTCGCCGCGCGCCAAGGCGGCCAAGAAGGACACGAAGCTGGTGGGCCCGCGCGCTTTCAAGCTGCTCTGGGACGCCCACTCGGTCACGGGCATCGTCATCGGCCTCGGCCTCTTCGTCATCTTCTACGCCGGCGCCTTCGCGCTGTACCTGGGCGAGATCCAGGCGTGGGCCGACCCTGCCCTCCGGTCCGTCGAGACGCGCATCGCACCCGATGAAGCCATCGCCCCGCTGTTCGCGGAGCAGGCGCCCGCGCAAGGGACGGACGTTCAGCTCACTTACCCGTACCACGAGCGGGGCTACTACTTCGCCCGCTACCAGACGCCCGTCGGCGACACGACCGAGGTCGTCCAGGCTGCGATCAATGCGCAGACCGGCGAGCGACTGGACGTACCCGCTGGCGAATCGATCGGGCGCAGCGCGGTTGGGCTCATTCTCTACCGACTTCACTTCTTCGCGCAGGCCGGCTTCGCAGGGCAGGTCATCGCCGGGCTCGTGGCCATCTTCTTCCTGTTCGCCGTCGCCAGCGGGATCCTGATCCACCTGCGCAAGCTGCCCAAGGACTGGCACACCTTCCGCCCCAAGCGGAAGCTCCGCGACGCCCTCGCCGACGCCCACACCGTGCTCGGCCTCATCGGACTGCCGTTCGCGGCCATGTACGCCATCACGGGGGCGTTCCTCGCGCTGCTAATCATCCTGCTGGCGCCCAGCGTGATCGTGGTGTTCGGCGGCGACCAGGAGGCCGCCATGGACTTGGTGTACGGATTCGAGGTGCCGGAGCATGAGCCCACCGGCGAGCCTGCCGAGATGCTCACGTTTGCCGACTACGAGGCCGGTCTGCCCGCCGCTTGGGCCGAGAACGATGTCGACATCACGTTCATGATCGTCCACGGGTGGGGCGACGAAGCCGCCATCGCCGACGTGTACGGCGATGCGACGGGCCGGCTCTCGGCAGCGCCCCGCGCCATCCTCCAGGCGTCCTCCGCCGAGTTGCTGGTCGCCAACGACCCGACGATCGGCACGCCGCTGGGCGGCACGACGGCGGCGATCACAAACCTGCACTACGCGAGGCTCGGCGAGGCCACGACGCTCGCCAAGGTGCTGTACTTCCTGCTGGCGCTGGCGACGGCGGCCGTGATCCTGACCGGCAACGTGCTCTGGGTGCTCGTGCGCCGGCCCAAGGACCCGCGCGCCACGCCGAAGCTGCACCGCTTCCTGGCTCGCCTCACCGTCGGCATCGGGTGCGGCCTCGTGCTGGCTGTGCCGGTCGCATTCCTGACGACGGCCCTCTTCCCCGCCGAGGCCGAGGGGCTCAAGACCTGGGAGAACGTCGCGCTCTTCGGTACGTGGGCCGTCATGATCGCCGCGGCGTACGTCGGCCCCTCGCCCGTCTGGTCTGCACGGTGGATGATCCTGGCCGCGGGCGTGCTGAGCCTGCTCGCGCCCATTGCCAGCGGGGTTGCGACGGGCGTGTGGCTATGGACGGCAGCCGGCAACGGCTGGTGGAGCCACGTCACGATCGACCTCGGCTTCCTGTTGATGGGGGCCGCACTCGTGTGGACCGCGCGGCGGCTCCGGCCTGAGAAGGCCCTCCCGGTCAGCTCGGGCGACGGCGCTGCGCCAGCGGACGCCGTGACGCAGCCGGTCCTGGCCTCGTAGCGCTGCCCTCATGGAGACCCTTCGCCGCTCGACGGATTCGCCCGATCTGCCGCCCGCTGGCGGCGACGGAGCCCCTGCGCGTCCACCCGCGAAGAAGACCGACAAGAAGCTGGTCGATCCCCGCGCCTTCAGGCTGCTCTGGGATGCCCACTCGGTCACGGGCATCGTCATCGGTCTCGGCCTCTTCGTCATCTTCTATGCCGGCGCCTTCGCGCTCTATCGCGGCGAGCTCCACGCCTGGGCTGATCCTGCTCTTCGGTCGGCCGAGGTCAACCTGACGATCGATCAAGTCGCCGCGTCCGTCTTCGCCGACGCGCCGCCGGCGCCAGGCACCGACGTCTCGGCCAACTGGCCGATGCGCGAGCGGGCGTTCTACTTCCTGCGCTACGAGACGCCCGTCGGCGACACGACCGAGGTGGTCACGGCGGTCGTGAACCCGACGACTGGCGAACGCGTGGACCCCACGCGCCAGACGCGGTTCTCGCGGAGCGCGCTCTCCGAGATCCTCTATCGGCTCCACTTCTTCGGCCAGGGCGGCTTCTGGGGCGAGGTCGTCGCCGGCCTGATCGCGGTGTTCCTCCTATTCGCCGTCGCCAGCGGGATCCTGATCCACCTGCGCAAGCTGCCCAAGGACTGGCACACCTTCCGCCCCAAGCGAAAGCTCCGCGACGCCCTCGCCGACGCCCACACCGTGCTCGGCCTCATCGGACTGCCGTTCGCGGCCATGTACGCCATCACAGGCACATTCCTGGCGCTCCTCGTCGTCATCCTCGGGCCCAGCGTGATCGTCCTGTTCGACGGCGACTACCAGA
>JBCDLV010000409.1:0-2895 GCA_038744895.1 Bacteroidota bacterium
GCCGACGAGCACGGCCTCAAGCTCATCACCATCCAGGACCTCATCGCGTACCGGATGCGCACCGAGACGCTGGTGCAGCAGGTGGTCCAGATCGACCTGCCCACCGACCGGGGCGCGTTCGAGCTGGCGGCCTACGAAGAGGTTCTCACCGGCGACGTCCACCTGGCCCTCACGAAGGGCGGCCCGTTTTCGCCCGACGAGCCGGTGCTGACGCGCGTCCACAGCCAGTGCGTCACCGGCGACATCTTCGGCAGCGCGCGGTGCGACTGCGGAGAGCAGCTGGCGGCGGCCATGAACCAGATCGAGCGGGCAGGAAGCGGCGTCGTGCTCTACATGAAGCAGGAGGGCCGCGGCATCGGCCTGCTGAACAAGCTCAAGGCCTACAAGCTCCAGGAGCAGGGCATGGACACGGTCGAGGCCAACGAGGCGCTCGGCTTCGGGATGGACCACCGCGACTACGGCACGGGCGCCCAGATCCTGCGCGACCTCGGCGTGGCCAAGCTCCGCCTGATGACCAACAACCCGCGCAAGCGCGTCGGGCTGAGCGGCTACGGCCTGGAGGTGGTCGAGCGCGTCCCGCTGGAGATCGAGGCCGGCGCGCACAACGAGCGCTACCTCAAGACCAAGCGCGACCGAATGGGCCACCTGCTCGGGGGCCTCTCCGGGCACGACCGCGACGCGTTCAGCCAGGCACTCGGAGAGTAGGCCGTCGGCGCCCCGCGTTGGAACCGGAGATCCATCCGCCGGATGCCGCGCGTCGGTAGCCTGGGGTGTTCCTCCCGCTCTCCCCATGCGCACGGTCCTTCTTTTCTCTGCTCTCGTTGCCGCGGCCTGCGCCGATGCGCCCGCTGGCGTGCCCGACGCGGCCGAATCCGCCGCCAGCGGGGTCGCCGAGGCGGAGGTCGCGCCGCCGGACACGACGGAGGCGCAGGAAAGCCCCGCGCCAGTGGAGGCGGAGACACCGGAGGCGGCAGAGCCGACCGACCGACCGCAGGAGACGACGCTCCCCATCGTCGTGGAGGGGTTCGACGACGAGATCGACGTGCGCCTGTTCGAGACGATCGCGTTCCCGATCGACTTCTCGACCTACGTCCCGGCCGACTGGCGCACGCACACGGTCGCGACGCCCGGTGGCCAGGCCGTCCAGTTCGAGGTCACCGTCGATGCGCTCATGGACGTGTTCGTCCCCACAGATCCCTCGGAGCTCGACGGCTTCATGGAGGCGCAGGCCCAGGTCCAGGGGCAAACCCGGACGATCCCGGCGTCGGAGCTGCCGTCTTGGGCGAGGGAGGGCTATACGTTCATCACCGACGACAACGTGATCGGCGCCGCGTATGTCGGCGAGTACGCGGGAACGCCGTTCGTCCTGGGCGAGCGGTTTCCTGCCGAGTTCGGTGACGGATTCGCGCCGCGCGCGCAGCTCATTCGGGATCAGTGGCGCTGGAGTGACGGAACGCCCCTCGTGCCTTAAGAGAGGCCTCAGACACGCCGATATTCGACGGCGGCTTTCTCAGTCGTCGTGTCTCGGAGTCTTTGGATCCCCGTTCTCGGTCTCGTGATGATCGTCCTGTACGGTCTCAACCAAACCGGCGCACCTTCGGAGAGCGACGTCATGTCGCCCGGGTACATCGCTCCTCCCGATGAGCCTCGCCAGACGATGGGCGAGGTGGAGGACCCGTTCTCGTCCGAGATCCGGGTAGACCCGGAGCCGGCGTATGGTCCTGTCCGCTCGTCGCCGCGCGCACAGCCGCCTCCGGCGCCCCGGCTGGCGTCCGAGGTCGAGGACGAGCAGGCTGATCCCCAAGACGCGCAGGCTGCGCCAGCGGAAGATCCTGATTCGACGCGGTCGGATGCCGCCCCAGGGCGAGATGCCTTGCTCCTGGACCGTGACCTCCGCGTCGCGGACGGCCAGGCGGACGCCGACCCGCGGTAGCCCCTACACGGCCCGAGGTCCGGCGCCGAGGTCGATCGCCAGCTGGTCTGCAGCGGCGTGGAGCGCCTCCAGCGTCCCCACGTTGTCGACCACGCGGTCAGCCTGCTGGCGGGCCTCTGCCGGGTCGATCTGGTGGCGCATCCGGGCGCGAACGTCCGACGCCGATACGCCGTCGCGAGCCGCTGCGCGGGCCACGCGGACCTTGACCGGCGCGTCTATCAGCACGACCTGGTCCACGACGGCGTCGCCACCGGTTTCGAGCAGCAGCGCCGCCTCGTAGACGAGCACGCGGACCCCGCTGGCGCGCGCGGCCTCCATCTCGCGCGTCAGCCCGCGACGCACGGCCGGATGGACGATCGCGTTGAGCGCTGCCAACTCGGCCGGGTCAGCGAAGACGCGGCGGGCGATGGCGGCGCGATCGAGCGATCCGTCGGCGGCGTAGGTCTCTGGCCCGAACCGTTCCACCAGCTGGCGCCGGACGGCGGCGTCCTCGACCATGAGGCGCTTGGCGAGGTCATCGGCCAGGATCACCCGGACGCCCTCGTGCTGGCTCAGCCGCGCGACGAAGGCCGATTTTCCGCTCCCGATGCCTCCGGTGACGCCGACGACCGTCAAAACGGCGCGTCGTGCGTGACGGCCGCGGCGATCCGCCAGCTGTCGTCGCTGGGGACCAGCGTGTACGTGGTCGCAAACGACCACGAGACGCGGCTCTTGGTGCGCCCGAGCCGCCAGTCGACGCGCGCGACGGCGTGGGTGGGTGTCTGCTCCAGGAGCGCGACCTCGGACGGCTCTGCGGTCTGCACGTCCCAGGCGCGGTGCAAGTCCAGCAGCTGGCGCACGCTCTCGATCACGCCCTCGGCGTCCGTGATGGCGACCGTCTCCGCGTCGCGGACGAACAGGCACGGCGTCACGTACTGCCTGGCGATGGCGTCGGCGTCGTACGCCTCGAACGCCGCTGCGTA
>JBCDLV010000410.1:0-2894 GCA_038744895.1 Bacteroidota bacterium
AGGGCACAGAACCGAGCGGAGCGTCGAACGTGAGGGTGGCGGGATCAGGATGCACTAGACGGACCGGGCGAGACGAAGCCCGGTGAACTGCCACGTGGCATCCGGGGGGAAGAAGTTGCGGTACGTAGGCCGGATGTGGCTTTGCGACGTGGCCACGGAGCCGCCGCGGAGGACAAACTGGTTCGCCATGAACTTGCCGTTGTACTCGCCGAGCGCGCCCTCGACGGGCTGGTACCCTGGGTAGGGACTGTACTGGCTGTAGGTCCACTGCCAGACCTCGCCGTACATCTGCCGGAGCCCGCCGCCAGCGGGCGCTCCGTCGCCGGAGGCGATGACCGCTGGCGCAGGATGGAACCGCCCCGCGTTCGCGAACGACCCGGGGGCCTCGCCTTCGCCAGACCAGACGGTCCGCGCGGCGACCTCCCACTCGGCTTCGCTCGGGAGGCGCGCGCCAGCCCACCGCGCGTAAGCATCGGCCTCGAAGTAGCTGAGGTGGCATACGGGCTCGTTCGGGTCGACTCGGCGCATGCCAGACGTGGTGAAGTGCCACCATTCGCCGCCACGCTGTTCCCAGTAGAATGGCTCGGTCCAGTCATGCTCCGTTCGGGCGGCCCACCCGAGAGACAGCCACAGAGGCGCGCGGTCGTATCCGCCATCCGCCATGAAGTCTAGATACTCGCCGCACGTGACGAGGCGGTCGGCCATTTCGAATGCCTCGACGAACTGGCGGTGGCGGGGCCCCTCGTTGTCGAAGTGGAACCGCCCTCGGCTGGTACTCGGGTCGCTTGCCGTGAAGCCGATCTCATGCAGCCCTGCGTCGAAAGCGCGCCAGCCGAGAGGCCCCGGGTCCTCCGCGTCTCGATGCGCGAGCTCTCGGTACGCCGGACGCAGCGGGTTGACGGAGAAGACGTGTTTCAGGTCGGTCAGCATCAACTCCTGATGCTGTTGCTCGTGGTGGAGCCCGACGTCGATGACATCTGCGATATCCGGCCGCTGGGCCTCGTCGAAGTCGGAGAGGAAGGCCGCCATCGCCTCTGTGACGTGGGCGCGGTACGCGAACACCTCCTCGACCGTGGGGCGCGAGAGGTACCCCCGTTGGGCTCGGCAGTGCCGCTCGCCCGCCTGCACGTAGTAGCTGTTGAACAGGAACGGGTACCGGTCGTCGTGTAGCTGGTACCCGTCGGCGAACGGGGTGAGGACGAAGGTTTCCCAGAACCACGTCGTATGGGCGAGGTGCCACTTCGTGGGCGATACGTCGCTCATGGACTGCACGACGAAATCCTCGGTCGCCAGCCCGTCGCAAAGCCGCTCTGTGAACGCCCGAACCGTGGCGAACCGGGTCGCTAGGTCCGTAGCAGTAGAGGTGAGGGTCGGCGTCGGCATGATGGGACGGAGGGGGAGCGAGAACCTACGGGACGGCACCGTCGGGCAATCCACGAAGGCGCCAGCGGGTCCGGTCAAGCCGCGGTGGTGACGACGTGGACTTCGCCTTCGAGTGTTCGGTGCACGGGGCAACGGTCAGCGATCTCCAGGAGCCGCTGGCGCTCGGCATCGGTGAGGTCTCCGTCGAGGCGGATGGTGCGTGTGAGTTGGTCCAGGTGGCCGTCCTCCGTCTCGCACGCGGTACAGTCATCGGCGTGGATCTTTTCGTGCGAGACGTCCACACCGACGCCCTTCAGCGATAGCCCTTTGTGCGTGGCATACAGCCGGAGGGTCATCGCGGTGCAGGCTCCGAGCGCCATGCCGAGCAAATCGTAGGGTGTCGGACCCGACTCCGTGCCCCCGACCGAGGCGGGCTCATCCGCGACGAGGTCGAAGCCGCGAGCCGACATAGCGGTGCGAAACCCCTCTGCCCCGATCTCCACACGCACGGTCGGATCGGCATAGTCCCCGCCCGCTGGCGAGGGCGCGCCAGCGGGAGACGTGCCCTCGACTTGAGGAGGACTGTCGACTGGGAGGTAGCGGCTGGCCCAGGCTGCCAGCACGCTGGCGACGTAGCGCGCGTCGTCTGCGCTTGTGAGCAGGTGATCGGCGCCGTCCAGCGTGACGAAGCTCTTGGGATGGCGGGCCGCCTCGTAGATCCGACGAGCCTCCTCGATGCCCACGGTACGGTCCTGCGGCGAGTGGAACACCAGCAGGGCAGCATCCAGACGCGCGATCCGCGACTGCATGGCCGACTGCGACTCCAGGTCGTCTAGAAACTGGCGCTTGATGGTGAACGGCCTACCGCCGAGGTCGACGACGGCGTGGCCGTCCCGAACGATGTCGGCCTCCTTGTCTGCGAAATGCAACCGTACGTGATCGGGGTCGCACGGCGCCCCGATGGTGGCGACCGCGCGAACAGACGGTAGGTCGTGCTTGGCCACGAGGACAGCCGCGCCGCCGAGAGAGTGCCCGATCAGCAGCTGCGGCGCGGCATGTGTATCGGCCAAGTGGTTCGCAGCGCACACCAAGTCGGAGACCGTCGTCGAGAACGATGTGTCCTCGAACGCACCTTCCGACATGCCCAGCCCGGTGAAGTCGACGGAGAGAACGCCGATCCCTCGCTCCGTCAGGGCGCTCGACACCCGGCGAACGGCGTGCAGGTCCTTCGAACAGGTGAAGCAGTGCGCGAAGAGGGCGTAGGCCACCGGAGGACGATCCTCCGGGAGATCCAGCCTCGCGGCCAGTGCCTGACCGTCGGCGTTGTCGATGCGGAGGCGCTCGGAGCGGGGCATGTGTGTGGGGGGATGCTGCGAGAGGGTACGACTCTTCCGCTCCACGACTTGCAACCGCCACGCTCCCAACCCTCCCGCTGGCGCTGAGCCTGTTGCAGTGCGATCGCCTGAATTGTCCAGCCAAGGCAAACGAACTGGGGTCTTGGCAGCACGATCGAGCGTTGGCGGGCACGTCTC
>JBCDLV010000411.1:0-2880 GCA_038744895.1 Bacteroidota bacterium
GAACGCTGGCAGGGCTCGGCCGTCGTCGAGCCGCATCCTCGGCCCGTACGTGTTGAAGATGCGCACGATGCGCGTCTCCACCCCGTGGTACCGGTGGTAGGCCATGGTCATGGCCTCGGCAAAGCGCTTGGCCTCGTCGTACACGCCGCGGCTGCCCACGGGGTTGACGTGACCCCAATAGGTCTCCGGCTGCGGGTGGATCTGCGGATCTCCGTATACCTCGCTCGTCGACGCCAGCAGGAACCGCGCGCCCTTGGCCTTGGCGAGCCCTAGCGCGTTGTGGGTCCCCAAGGACCCCACCTTGAGCGTCTGGATCGGCAGGCGGAGGTAGTCGATCGGGCTCGCCGGAGACGCGAAGTGGAGCACATTGTCCACATCGCCAGCGACGTACACGAACGACGAGACATCGTGGTGGACGAACTCGAACCGCTCGTGCCCCATCAGGTGGGCGACGTTGTCCGGGTTGCCCGTGACAAGGTTGTCCATGCAAACGACCGCATGGCCCTCGGCGACGAACCGCTCGCAAAGATGAGAGCCGAGGAATCCGGCACCGCCGGTGATGAGCGTGCGAGGCATTGGCCTGGTGCGTGTCGAGTGGTGTGGGGCGCGGGGTTCAGTCGGTAGCCGGAGGCACGTGGGGGCGTCCGACGGAGTAGTAGGCGAAGCCTGCCTCGGCCATTCGTTCGGTGTCGAATACGTTGCGCCCGTCGAAGACGAGTGGCGCCCCCTCTGTGCCCGCCGTCATCGAGTCGCGGACGCGCTCGAGATCGGGGCGGCGAAACTCGGGCCACTCGGTCGCGATCACGAGCACGTCGGCGCCAGCGGCAGCCTCGTAGGCATTCGCGGCATAGCTCAGCGTGCCTCCGCCCTCCGCCAGCGGGTCACGCTCGAAGGCTTCCTTCGTAGTATCGACAGCTTCGGGGTCGTAGGCATTGACGTCGGCACCCAGTGCGGTCAGCTCTCGGATGAGCACGTGGGCCGGCGCCTCGCGGATGTCGTCGGTGTGAGGCTTGAACGCGAGCCCCCACAGCCCTACAGTCTTACCGTCGAGACGCCTCTGCTCGCCTCCGATGGCGTCGAGGATGCGCGGGACAAAGGAGCGCCGCTGCTCGTCGTTGACGCGGAGGACCGCGTCGAGGATCTGGAAGTCGTATCCCTCCTCTCGCGCCGTGCGGTGAAGCGCCTGGACGTCCTTCGGGAAGCACGACCCACCGAAGCCGATCCCAGCGTACAAGAACTTGGGCCCGATCCGGCTGTCCGTACCGATGCCTCGGCGGACTTTGTCGACGTCTGCACCGACCCGGTCGCACAGGTTCGCGATCTCGTTCATGAACGTGATCTTGGTCGCCAGCATCGCGTTGGCAGCGTACTTGGTCATCTCGGCCGATGCCTCGTCCATCACGAGAATCGGGTTGCCGGACCTCACGAACGGTTCGTACAGCCGTCGCATGACCTCGGCCGCCCGCTCCGAGTCAGTGCCGACGACGACCCGCTCCGGCTTCATGAAGTCGTCGACCGCGGCGCCTTCGCGCAAGAACTCAGGGTTCGAGACCACATCGAAGTCCTCCCCGGCCACGAGCCCGTGGGCTGCGAGCTTCTCCGTCACGCGAGCCGCCGTGCCCACGGGCACCGTGCTCTTGTCCACGACCACTTTGTAGCCCCAACCACCCCCGCTGGCGCCGGAGCGTGCCGCGGTCGCCTCCGCCAGCAGGCGGCCTACGTCGTCGGCCACACCGAGCACGTAGCGCAGATCGGCGGCGCCGCCTTCGCCTGGAGGCGTCGGGAGCGCCAGGAAGACGGCATCGGCAGGTTCGAGGGCTTCCGCCAGGTCGGTCGTGAACGTGATCCGCCCCTCGCGGCGGCCACGGTCGAAGTAGACGCCCAGGCCGGGCTCGTAGATGGTCAGTTCACCGGCCCGAAGGCGCTCGATCTTGGACGCGTCGATGTCGACGCACGTGACTTGGTTGCCCATCTCGGCGAAGCACACGCCCGACACGAGGCCGACGTATCCGGTACCGACAACAGCGATGTTCATGAGGGATCGGAGGGGGTCGAGATAAGCTATCGGCCACGGCAGCATCCGACCTGAATGCAGGCTCCACATGGGGCTCCCGCTGGCGTCTTTGCGGGCGCTCCACACGCCTCCGTTGCCCTCGGGAGAGCCGCTGTCTACTTTGGGTCCCTGCCCGCCGGAGCGGCGCGAGTCAGCTCCTCATGACTCCGTAGCTCAGTTGGCAGAGCAGCTGGCTTTTAACCAGCGGGTCGTAGGTTCGAGCCCTACCGGAGTCACCGGCCGCTCGGCGCGATCACGTTCTTTTGACGCGCCCCTGCGGCGCGGGTAATGCCCAGGTGGTGAAATTGGTAGACACGCCATCTTGAGGGGGTGGTGCGAGCAATCGCGTGCTGGTTCGAGTCCAGTCCTGGGCACTTCAAACTGACGAGAGGGGCGAATCTGGTTCTACGCAGCCGGTTTCGCCCCTCTCGCTGTTTCCAGAGACGGCATGGGGACACTCTCCCGCGACGTGCCTAGAAGCGCCCCATGTCGTATTCATCGCGACGAGCAGGACTCTCCTGATCCGCGCGCGGGCGACTCAAGCAGGCATCATCCGCGGACGATACAGTTCGCGTTGAGCGAAAGGGCGACCCAAATTGGTTCACATGGCCCAGCAGAGACCGAGTAACGTCGAGGTCTGCGACCGTCCCCCGAGAACTCATCCCGCCGAAACCTCTCCGTAGCTTGCGATAACACTGTTCACACAGGCACGCGAGGCCCCACGCGACGATTCGGCTCATGAACCAGATCGTGTTTGACGTTGCAGGACTCACACCGTTCGAGCAACCCGACCTGCGGCTTTTCGAAGCCCTCAGGCGCTCCGGTGC
>JBCDLV010000412.1:0-2874 GCA_038744895.1 Bacteroidota bacterium
GCCTCGACGTCGAACTACGTCGAGACTGGGGGCGTCGAGATCGACGCAGGGCGCTTCTACACCGAGGCTGAGAACCGGGCGGGTCGGGCGGTCGCTGTGATCGGTGCGGATCTCGTCGACGAGCTGTTTCCCGCGGAGGACCCGATTGGCAAATCCCTCCGAATCGCGGGCGAGCGGTTTCAGGTGATCGGTACGCTCTCCCGCCGCGGCAAATTCCTGGGCCTCGAATCCGCCGACAACCGAGCCATCATCCCGATGGCGACCTACAACCGGTTGTTCTCGTCGAATGACAACGTGGCAATCAAGGTCCGATTGGCCGACGGCGTGACGCAGGATGCTGCGATCGACGAGATCACCGGATTGACTCGGCTGTGGCGCGGCCTGGATGCGATGGCCGAAGACGACTTTTCGATCAACCGGCAGGACCAGTTCAGGCAGCTCGTCGAGGTCGTGCGCGTGACCACGTACTCCGTCGGCCTGTTTCTGACGGCGCTCGCGCTGCTCGTCGGTGGCATCGGCGTGATGAACATCATGTTCGTGAGCGTCAAGGAGCGAACCCGTGAGATCGGCGTTCGCAAAGCGCTCGGGGCGACGCGCCGGGCCATCCTTTTCCAGTTCCTGGTGGAGGCTGTCGCCATCTGTCTCGTAGGCGGCGCGATCGGCGTCGTGATTGCGGCCGTCGTGGCCCTCGGCCTCGACCAGGTGTTCACGGCCGAACTGTCCGGCGGGACCGTCGCTCTGGCCTTCGGCATCTGCGCAGTCGTCGGGGTCGCGTTCGGCCTCATCCCCGCGTGGCAAGCCGCCAAAGCGCGACCCATCGAAGCGCTCCGCTACGAGTGACCCTGCGTGACTGATATCGCCGCCGCCCAATTCCTCAACGCAGCCTCATAGGATGAGGGAGACTCTATTCCAGGCACTGCAAGCCCTTCGCGCGAACCGACTCCGCTCGGCGCTCACGCTCGTGGGAATGGCGATAGGCGTGTTCTCCGTGATTGCCTCCGTGACGGCCGTCGAAGTCCTCGACGGGACGTTCCAGGCGGAACTCGCCGCGATGGGCACCCAGACCGTCTCCATCCAGCGTGTCGACGATCAAACGTCGCAGGATGAAGCCCAGCGTCGGCCGCAGATCACGTATGCCCAGGCGCAAGCGTTCAAGGACCGGATCTCGATGGCAGCCGTCGGGCTGACGGTGCGCACCTACAACCGTGAGGTACGGACCGCTGACGAGGTCACGGACCCCAACGTATATGTCGGAGGGGTCGATGAAGCCTACCTCGACAACAACGGGTGGGAAATCACCTCCGGTCGGTCCATCACTGAGGCGGATGTGAGGTCGGCTCGACGCGTTCTCGTCCTCGGGACGACCGTGCGCGAGCGTCTGTTCGCAGACCTCGACCCGCTCGGCGCAGAGGTCCGGGTCGACGGCGTTCCATTCCAGGTGATCGGCGTCCTGGGAGAAAAATCGGGAGGGCTGAACTTTGGCGACGCCAACAACCGAGTTCTCGTCCCCATCACGAGGGCAATCCAGACGTTCCGGCTCCAGAACCGCGATGTCGGCATCGATGTCAAGGCGCCCAATCCGGAGCTGTTTGCAGCCACGCAGGATGAGGCTGTGGGCTTGCTCCGGGCAGTGCGACGGCTGGGTCCGGAGCAAGAAAACGACTTCTCCGTGTTCTCAGGCGCCGAAGCCGCGGAAGGCCTGGATTCGTTTACCAACGCACTCGCGCTGGGAGGTGCCGGGATCGGTTTGATCGCGCTTCTGGCCGCTGGCGTCGGTGTCATGAACATCATGCTGGTCAGCGTCACAGAGCGGACGCGGGAGATCGGTGTTCGGAAGTCGCTGGGTGCGAAGAGGCGGGACATCCTGTCGCAGTTCCTCGTGGAGGCGATCATCCTGTGCCAGATCGGAGGCCTCGTGGGCATCCTCCTCGGAGCCCTCGGCGGGAACGTCGTGGCCGCGCTGATGACATCCTCGCCGGCCTTCCCGTGGGGCTGGGCCCTGTCGGCCGTGCTCGGTGTGACGGTCGTCGCACTGGCCTTCGGCGTGTACCCGGCGACGAAGGCGGCGCGGCTGAATCCGATCGAGGCGCTTCGGTACGAGTAGGCCGAGCCCTGGTCGTCTCGACGGCCTCCTACAAAGCATGGACCCGCTGGCGCTCGCCAGCCATGACTCACCCCAGCCCCCATTCGCCACCATATGCCTCTAGATCCTCAGAATGAAGCCAAGCAGGCCGCTGGAAATGCTGCGGCGCTCCTGGTCGAACCCGGCATGCGACTTGGGCTAGGCACCGGATCGACGACCGCATTCGCGATCGAAGCGATCGGCCGCCGGGTGAGAGAGGAGAGGCTCGACGTTGTCGGGGTGCCTACGTCGTTCGCTGCCGAGCAGCTTGCTCGACGCCACGGCGTGCCGACGGTTGACCTGGCAGACCTCGGGATGGACAACCTCCCGACGGCGCAAGCGCCCCTGGACTTGGCCATCGACGGCGCCGATGCTGTCGACCCCAGCGCGTATCTCATCAAGGGACGCGGCGCCGCTCACGTCCGTGAGAAGGTGGTGGCCTCGTTGGCTGCCCGCTTCGCCGTTTTGGTCGATGCGTCGAAGCTCGTCGAGAAGCTGGGTATCGGGACGGTCGTCCCCGTGGAGGTGCTCCCGTTCGCTCACGCCTCAGTGGCCCGAGCGCTCCGCGGGCTCGGTGCTGAGCCTGACTTGCGGATGGGACGACACAAGGTCGGCCCGGTGGTCACGGACCAGGGGTTCTGGATCGTCGACGCGTCGTTCCCAGGCATCGAAGTCCCGGCAGAACTGGCACTGACCATGGACCAAATCCCCGGCGTCCTGGGCCACGGCCTGTTCGTGGGGCTGGCCACAGA
>JBCDLV010000413.1:0-2871 GCA_038744895.1 Bacteroidota bacterium
GCCAGCGTTCAGCGCCAGCAGGACCCGGTCGGCAACGACGGACGATCCGGACGAGGCCGACAGACGAACCGAGGTGCCATCCAGTTCGACGCGGGCGATGCGGGTGCGCTCGATGACCTGCGCGTCGCTCTCGGATGCGAGGGCGCGGACCAACCGAGCCGGGTCGACCACGCCGCCGGTCGGCACGAACAGGGAGGTCGGAAACCCGTGGACTCCGAACCGGGATGTTGTCTCGTCCGGGTCGTGGAGCACGGAGTCGATGCCATCCTCCGCCAGCAGGGCGTGGGACTGCCGGAGCCGGTCGGCCTCGCCAGCGGACCCGGCGGCGATGAGGCTCCCCGTCAGACGAAAACCGATGTCGTGGCGCTCTGCGACCTCTTGGACGAGGGCATACGCCTCATGCGTGAACGCCCAAATGCGCCGAGCCCGGTCCCGGC
Source organism: Bacteroidota bacterium (assembly GCA_038744895.1). Classification (GTDB taxonomy): domain Bacteria; phylum Bacteroidota; class Rhodothermia; order Rhodothermales; family Rubricoccaceae; genus Rubrivirga. The sequence continues at coordinate 438 of JBCDLV010000413.1, forward strand.
CGCACGTATCGACAGCGCTCGCGTAGTTCGACGAGGTTCCGAGCAGGAGAAACCCCGCGTTGCGCCCGCTGGCGCCATGCGCGAGGTGCTCAGCATCGACCAGGGCCACCCGGAGGTCGGGCGCCAGTTGGCGAAGGGCCCACGCCGTCGACGTGCCGATGATGCCGCCGCCGACCACGGCGACATCGACGCGGAGCGAGGAGGGGCGCTGCCAGATCGAGGTCGTCATGAGCGGACATCCACTACGACCCTGCCGACGGTATCGCCCTGGACGATGCGCTCGGCCCACGCGGGGACCTCGTCCAAGCCGATGACGGTCCGCTGGACGGGCTCCAGAGCGCCGGCCTCGACGGCGTGTGCGAGGCGGGCCCATGCCTGCTGGCGCAAGGTCGAGGGCGCCGTGTTCGAGTCGATGCCAGCCAGCACGACGCCACGCAAGATGAATGGGAAGACTGTGGTTTCGAGCGACACGCCCCCGGCCAGTCCGCAGGCCGCGATGCACGCATGGCGTCGGGCCGACGCGATCAGCGATGCCAGGGTCGTCCCGCCTACGGAGTCGACGGCGCCTGCCCAGGTGGCCCGTTGAAGCGGAGCGTCGGGGGCCTCCGCTAGCTGAGAACGATCCACGATGGCTGTGGCGCCGAGCGCCCGGAGGTAGTCGTGCGCGCTCTCTGAGCCGGTCACGGCGTGGACCTCGTATCCCGCGTGCGCCAGCAGGGCCGTCGCCATCGACCCGACGCCGCCGGAGGCGCCGGTCACGGCCACCGGGCCGTGCTCCGGGATCACCCCGTGGCTCTCGATGGCCAGCACGCTCAGCATGGCAGTGAACCCTGCCGTGCCGATCCACATGGCGTCCTCCGCGGACAGCGACGCCGGCAGGTGCACCAGGTGGCCGGATGAGGCGCGCGCTAGATCGGCGTAGCCGCCCCACCGATCCTCGCCGGTGCCCCACCCGGTCAGCACAATAGGGTCGCCAGCGGTCCAATTTTCGCTCTCCGACTCGCGCACGGTTCCTGCGAGGTCGATGCCTGGGACGAAGGGAAACGCCCCGCGGACGATCTTGCCCGTGCCGGTAACAGCCAGCCCGTCCTTGTAGTTGAGGCTCGAATGGCTGACGTCGATGAGCACGTCGCCGTCGGGGAGGTCGGAGGGGGAGATGGCCGCGAGCGTCGGGTTCGGGCGTCGCGCGTCGTGGAGAAGGAGGCCTCGGGGCATACTACTGGAAGGGGACGACCCAGAAGTAACGACGCGCGGCGCCTGGGAGGAGACCCCAGACGCCGCGCGGCAGGAGGAGGGAATGGCGCCCTAGAACACGAACGCCAGCACGAACAGGATCACGGCGGCGACCAGCGCCAGCTTGGCGAAGCCCGCGGACATCCCAGCGAGCCCGCGGAAGCCGAGGAGGGCGGCCACCAGGGCGACGACGGCCAGGACGATGAAGATGGAGAAGAGGCTACTGGACATGAGAGAGGGGAGAAAGGAGTAGGTCTCACGTCTCCGCCCGCTGGCGGTTACCTGGCGGCCCAGGTCCAGAGAATCCCCCATCGTGGGATCCGGCGACAGCGACCGGGATCCTGCGCTCGCACAGACGCGAGCCTACCCCTGCGGAATGGCCAGGACGGGTCGAGACGGCGATCTCCACACGACGAGGACGTCCATCTCGATGACCGATCCGTCGGAAAGCGTCACCTGGCCTGCGACTTCGGTCAGATGCTGCCGCTGGCGCGTGACGCGGTCGAAGGTCAGCCGCCGGATGCGGTCGAGGCCTGCGAACGGAGCCTCCGCCCGCCGCTGGCCGCCAGCGGGATAGACGCCCGTGCCGACGTAGCCGAGCCCGAGTGCGGATTCGAGCGTTGCCGAGGCATCGCTGGCACGCAGGCCGATGGGGTCCTCCGGGTTTGGGGCGTGCTCGGACAAAAAATCGAGCTGGCTCGTGTAGGCCTCGCGATCCACCATATGGGTAAAGCCCGTCCAGTCGTGTGCCTCGACCGTGCGGACGAGATCGCCCAGAAAGGTGTAGAGCACGGGGTCCAACTCGGCCTCCAGCGTGGGGCTTGCCCAGCGGTCGCCGGCGGGGGGAGCCGCAGTGCACGCGCAGACCAGGAGACCGAGGGCGCACAGAGCTGCACGCATGGGCAGAGCCAGGAGGGTGAGGTCACGAGACTAGCGAGGCGGTCCGTCGCCATTCCGCCCGTAGTTTCCCAGCCTTTCCGACCACCCGATGGCAGAAGCCGCTCTCCAAACCACCCCGCTGCACGACCGGCACCTGGCGTTGGGCGCCAAGATGGTCCCATTCGGTGGCTTCGACATGCCGATCCAGTACGAGGGCATCGTCGCGGAGCACCGGGCCGTCCGCCAGTCGGCGGGGCTCTTCGATGTCAGCCATATGGGAGAGTTCAGGGTGACGGGGCCCGACGCGCTGGCCTTGGCCCAA
>JBCDLV010000414.1:0-2864 GCA_038744895.1 Bacteroidota bacterium
CAACTCAACCCGCACTTCCTGTTCAACGCCCTCAACGCGGTCAGCGCCGAGGTCACCCGCGACCCCGAGGAGGCGCGCGAGATGCTGGGCCAGCTCGGCGGGCTGCTGCGGTACTCGCTCGACTCTGGCCGTCGCGACCTGGTCCCGCTGGCGGAGGAGGTGTCGTTCGTGTGCGACTACCTCGCGTTGGAGCAGGCGCGCCTCGGAGACCGGCTCGCGGTGACGATGGACGTGGATCCTGCGCTCGACGCCGAGATCCCCCCGATGTCTCTTCAGACGCTCGTCGAGAACGCCGTCCGCCACGGCATCGCGCCAGCGAGAGGAGGGGGGAGTCTTCGCGTGCAGACGCGCCGGTCCGGCGACCACGTCGAGGTGCGGGTCGAGGACACCGGCGTCGGCGCGTCCGAGGAGTCGCTGGCGACCGGCGGCGTGGGACTCGCCAACACCGACGAGCGCCTGCGGTTGTTGTTCGGAACGGGGCTGAACATCGAGCGAGACCGAGCCTCGGGATTCGCCGTCTCGTTCCGGTTGCCCCTCCGCGCACCCGCTGGCGACGGCCACCTGTCCGCAGTGGCGGATGCATCCCCGGTGGCCCGATGAGCCTGCGTGTACTCCTGGTCGATGATGAGCCGCCCGCCCGGTCGCTCCTGTCCGAACTGCTCCAGCCGATCGACGATGTCGAGGTCGTCGGCACGGCGTCTGGCGGGCGAGAGGCCGTGGAGGCGATCGTCGCGCAGGCCGAGGCGGGGACCCCGTTCGATGCCATCTTTCTGGATGTCCAGATGCCGGACCTCGACGGGTTCGGCGTGCTCGCGGCCCTGGCTGCCCGACTAGACGATCTCCCTGCCGTTGTCTTCGCGACCGCCTTCGACCGACACGCCGTCGGTGCGTTCGAGACGGGCGCCGTGGACTACCTCCTCAAGCCCGTCACCCGAAGCCGCCTGCTCACGGCCGTGGACCGGCTGCGCCAGCGGACCGCGCTTCCGTCCGACGATGCGCGCGCTATCGCGGAGGGGATCGCACCGGGACGGCTCCTGGTCCGCGCCGGAGACCGCCTGGTGGCCGTCGCCGTCGACGACATCGTGTGGGTCGAGGCCGAAGGCAACTACGCGCGCCTCCACACCCAGGGGCGGCCCCTGCTGGCGGGCGTCGGGATCGGAGAGGTCGAGGCTCGGCTTCCGTCGGACCGATTTGCCCGGGTCCACCGCTCAGCTATCGTGGCACTCGGAGCCGTTCGCCAGCTGGAGAGCGACGGGTCGGGGGGCTACGAGGCGCTCCTCGATGGCGGCCACCGGGTCCGCGTGAGCCGGACCTACGCCGAGCAGTTCCGGCGCCTCGTGCTGTAGTCGGCGGCCCGGCGCTATCCTCGGCCATGCGGCTCACCCTCGCTATGCTGGCCCTCGCGCTGTCTGCCTGCGCCGTCGCCCAGCCCGCCTCCGTCAACCTCGACGGCTTGCCCTCGGACCTGCGCGTCCTCTCGCGTGGCGACTGGGGCGCCGCGACGCCGACGCTTCCGATGACGTCGCACCTGCCGGCGGTCATCACGATCCATCACACAGCGACGCCGGCCAACCCGGACCGCTCGAACGGCGACAAGATTCGCGGCCTCCAGGCCTTCTCGCAGCGAGCGGACACGTTGGGCGACGGGCGCCTCAAGGCGGCCTGGCCGGACGTGCCGTACCACTACTACATCGCGTACGACGGGGTCATCATCGAAGGGCGCGACATCCGGTTCGAGGGCGATACGAACACGCGCTACGACCTCACGGGTCACATCCAGATCGTGGTCGAGGGCAACTTCGAGGAGTCCGAGCCGACCGACGCGCAGCTCACCAGCCTCACGCGGCTCGTCGTGTCGCTGGCCGAGCAGTGGGACGTCCCGCCCGAGGCGATTGCAGGTCACGGAGACCAGGCGATGGGACAGACGCTCTGCCCCGGCGAAGAGCTAGCCGACGTGCTGCCTGTCCTGCGCGCCGTCGTCGCGGCTGCCCGGTAGTCCCTGCTGGCGATCCACGCCGGTCGGCTTGCGGTCAAGGCTGACCGGTAGCCCACGCCAGCGGGGCGGTGTCGGACTCAGCAGTCCTCCGTTCCCGGCCCACCGTCTCTCGTCTCGCCAGCGGAGCAATGCGCCAGCCGGCCTACGCGGGCATCGACACGTCCGCTAGCTGCTCGCACGCCTCCCACAGCTGGCGAGCGGTCTCGGCATCGCGGGCCTGGGGCGCGACGTCTGCGGCGCCGGGGTCTCCGCGCATCTCCTTGAAGCCCGTCGGTCCGATGTAGTCGCCGCCGGAGACCGCCGGCGAGGCGGCGGCCACCAGGGTGGGGAGGGCGCCCTTCCAGGCAGGCATGAGGACGAGCGACCCGAGGACGTTCATCGCCAGCGCCTTGATGGCGGAGCCGTCGACCAAGTCCTCCGTCAGCTCCGTGTTGGACACGCCGGGATGCGCGCCGACGCTGATGGCGGTTCCGGCCAGCCGCCGGTCGAGTTCGAACGCCAGCATGAGGTCGGCCAGCTTGCTTTGCTGGTAGGCCACCCAGGGGTCGTAGGCCCTCGCGCTCTGGAGGTCGTCGAGATGGATCTGGCCCTCTTTGTGGGCGATGCTGGAGATCCACACCACGCGACCCGCTGGCGCCCGCTGGACGTGCGGTAGCAGGTGAGCCGTGAGGGCGAAGTGGCCCAGCACGTTGACGCCGAACTGGATCTCGAAACCGTCCTCGGTCTCGCGGCGCTCCGGCGGCGCCATGATGCCGGCGTTGTTGACGAGCACGTCGACGGGGTCGTCGTCCTGGAACGTGTCTGCGAATTGGCGGACGCTGTCCAGGCTGGCGAGGTCCAGCTGGCGCACGTCGAGATCCGCGCCGGG
>JBCDLV010000415.1:0-2862 GCA_038744895.1 Bacteroidota bacterium
ATCCCGTAGGTAAGCCGATTGTACGCGGGGACCGAGAGGCGAGGCATTCCCGGCAGGGGACGGTCCGCAGTGGGTACGTAGAACGGCTGGAGCGGCGCGTGGATAGCCACGGCACCGAGGGCGGACGCAAACGACGGGCCCCAGAACGCCTTCGGATGGTAGACGACGACGTCGGGGGTAGCCTCCTGCACGGCTTCCCACGAGTCCTCGATGAGGACCTGCTGAGCAGGCCCCGCCAGCCTGATGAGCCGCGTGAACTGGCGAGCCGTCTCGACGGCATCCGTCAACGTCTCCAGCGCCTCTCGCGCCGCGGGCAGGTCCATCAGGTCCGGCAGCGCATCCGACGTCGGCGCGTAGGAGACGCCGTGCTCGGCCGCGAATGGCTCGAACCTGCGTGCCGATGACAGCACGACCTCGTGCCCCGCCGCCTGGAGCCCAGTCGCGAGCGCCAGGTACGGCTCCACGTCGCCGCGTGAGCCGACGGTGGTGAGGAAGACGTGCATGGAAAAGCAGGCGGGATCGCAACGTACACGCCAGCGGGAGAAGGCGACGAGCCTGGGTGCCATCGCACGGGGGACGCCGAACGGCCCGCTGGCGACGCGCGAGCGGCCGTGCCGAGGCGTTATCGTGACCTCATGCGCGTGCTCGCCCTCGCTCTCCTCCTCGCGGCTCCGGCGTTCGCCCAGGGGCGGACGGCTGCGCCGCTGCCAGACACGACGGCCGCACGGTACGGGACCAGCGGCGCCGTCGTGCTGGCGCTCACGGAGTACGGCCTCGACGCCGGAGGCGCCTTCCGCGCCCGCCTCACGGACGACCTGTCGCTCACGGCCGAGGTCTCGATCGGCGCCGGCCGCGACGAGCGAGAGCAGAGCTTCTCCGGGCTGTTCGGCGAGCGGATCACGCCCTTCAAGCGCAACTACCTCCTGATCCTACCCTTCCGCTTAGGCTTGGAGCGACGCCTCTTCCGCCAGCAGGTCGAGGACAACTTCCGGCCCTTTGTCCAGATGTCGGGCGGGCCGACGCTCGGACTGCTGTGGCCGTACTTCGACGACATCGACGGCAACGGGCAGCGCAGCGAGGGAGAGGAGCGCCTGGGTGCCTTCGCAGGCTTGGGCGACGCCGACGTGCGCCTCGGCCTGGGGGCGACCGTCGCCGTCGGCGCCGCCTTCGGCCGCCGCTCGGCGCAGTCGCTGCGCTTCGGCTTGCGCGGGGACTACTTCCCCGTCGAGGTCGAGCTTCTGGAGACGGCCCCCAACGTCGACGACCCCTCGCGGCAGATCTTCCTGACGCCCGTCGTGAGCTTCCACGTGGGACGCCTCTGGGAGTAGGCCGCACCGTCCTGGGCGACGCTGGCACAGAGCGCTTGCGTACGGCCGCGTTCGTGCAAACCTTGCGCTCGCCAGATCCGCACGCTGCCCGATGATTCCGTTCGACCTGCTCCCGCTGGCGCCCGCCCGCCGACGCCGCGAGCCGAGGGAGAACGCATTCATCGAGTTGCATAACGTGATCGCCGCGGCCCAGACCGTGCAGGACTTCGGCCCGCGTGATCGCGACCGCATCTCGCGCCAGCGGGGCGTGGACCTGACGCGAGACTTCCTCGCGCAGCGGCGCCAGCTGTACGAGGACCTGCTGGCGCATCTGCTCGCCACGCGCCCCTTCCTCTCCGACGACCGCTGGCTTCTGGCGCACGTCGCGCGGACGCTGGCGCTCTCGGACGCGGACCTCCGCCCCGTCCACGAGCGCTCCTTCGGAGGCGCCGTCGAGCACGCCCTGGCCGACGACCGACTCTCCGAGGACGAGCGGCTCCTGCTGTACCGGCTCCAGCACGTACTCGGCCTGGACCCCGACGTCGCAGACGGGGCGTACGGCGTCCTCGCGCGCGGCCACCTGCTCAAGACCGTGGCACGTGTGCTCGGCGACGGCACGCTCTCGCCGGAGGAGCAAGACGGCATCCGCCAACTGGCGGCGGACCTCAGCATCGAGGTTCCGGCCGACCTCCACCAGATGCTGGCCCAGGCGCGGGGCCGGTGGGAGGAGCGCCACGGCGCCATCGTCCCGGTCGAGTCGCCGCTGGCGCTCGACGCCGGGGAGACGGCGCGCTACCGCGCGGAGGCTCGGTGGCAGTATGTCCATGCCGGCCGCTTGGAGAAGGCGCTGGGACACACGAACGTCCGAGCAGGCCGCACCCAGGGCGAAACGGTCAGCGACGCACTGCTCACGGGGCAGGCCAGGGACGGGGAGGTCGTCGTGACCGATCACCGAGTGCTCCTGGTGCCCGGACGCGCCATCCCGGAGATCCTGAGACTGCCGGCTGTGACCCAGACGCTTCGGTTCCTCAACGGGACCGTGATCCGGATGGCCTCCGGCCGCTCCATGTTCATCGACGTGCACCGAGGCCGGGAGGCATTCTACACCGCACTCTACCGGGCCGTGGAAGACGTGCGCGACGCCCAGGCCGATGTGGTCGCCACCGACGCCCGCTGGCGAAAGGTGCTCGTGGACGAGGTTCGCACGGCAGAGTCCGGATGGTTCTTGCCGGTCCGTCCGCAGGTTGCAACCCGGCGGCTCGCGTCCGGATCATTTTCCTGGGACGCCTGGCAGGGCCCGGGCGATGTGGCCGTCACGCCCGAGCTGATGATCTTCTCCGGCTCCGAGGGACGGCTGGCGCGCACCAGCCTGCGCACCATCAACGGCATCCACCGCCACAAGGCATCGCTCTGGATCGAGCGGCGCTACGCCCACGACTGGGTCGTGCGCTGCCAGAACGAAACGGAGGCGATCCGGCTCCAGGCAGCGCTCCGTGGAGAGACCCGAGAGGCGTAGACTCCGGGACGCCAGCTGTCCCATGCACGTCTTCGCCGG
>JBCDLV010000416.1:0-2846 GCA_038744895.1 Bacteroidota bacterium
CGGGTCCGCTCGTCCGGAGTTCGTACCACGCCGAGCGCCACGTCTGATGCGTGCCGCCGGACTCGTCGGGCTCGCCCTGCTGGTCGCCAGCGGATCGGGATGCCGGACGGTTCTGGACACCGTCGCCGGTGTGTTCGGCCCCGGGCAAGTCGGCACGGACGTAGACGCGCACGTGGTGTACCGTCTCCGTCCGGACTGCCCCGCCCTGCTGGCGCGGACGCTCAGCCACGGCTACACCGTCCTGTCACCGCGCGAGACGCTCGACGGCGCCCCGCTGGCGTTCGAGGTCGAGCCGACGGGTGTGTTCGAGGGTCCCGTGCGGACGGGAGAGATCGTCTTCCGTTACATGCAGCCGGCTACGGCTGAGGGAACGGGTGACTTAGTCGACGTGATCGCCGACGTGGACGGCATCCGCCTGGACCTCGAAACAGGCCTCGAACGCCTCGACGTGCTCTGTGGGCCACTCCCAGTCCAGGAGCCCTCGGATCCCGCGGTCCCTCGCCTGCCGGGAAGCGAGTGACCCGAGCGAGAAGGCGCGCAGAAGGCGCGCAGAAGACGCTATAGGCCGGCGGGCTCTGGTTCGAGGTCTCCCCGCTGGCGGGGCCGCCTCACCGCGACGCCCTTGTAGCCGACCCCCCACGACCGAGTGGAGGTGAAGCTGAACGAGTCGTCGATCCGCCGGTGGACCAGTGAGCGCCAGAACGAGCCGTCGAGCGTAGGGCGGACGCCCCGGACTTCCTCGACAGCCAGGCCGACGGTATCAGCCATCGCGGCCAGCTCCGTCGGCGGCAGGAACAGGCGCCACACATGGATGTGGTCCGGCGCTTCGCGCACCACGAACCGGAACCCGTGCACGGCTACCAGCCACGCCAGCGGGGTTCGGTTGAACGTGTTGAACAGGACCACGCCGCCGGGCCGGACCACGCGGGCCGCCTCGGCGACGACGCCCTGCTGGTCCTCGACGTGCTCCAGCATGTCGAACAGGAGGACGGCGTCGTAGCTGGCGTCCTCGGCATCCAGCGCCGTGGCGTCCCCGACGCGAAACGACGCCTTAACGCCCGAGGGGACCCGCTGGCGGGCAGCATCCAGCGACGGCTCGGACAGGTCGATGCCCTCGACGCGGTAGCCGCGCGCCGCCAGCGGGAGCGCCATCAGGCCGGCGCCGCACGCCACGTCCAGCACCCGAGCCCCCGGCCCGATGCCGTGCCGCTCGAAGACCTCCATCATGTAGGCGTCCTTGAGGGAGGCCTCGGCGCGAAGCAGCGCGATGGCGTGGTCGTCGCTCTCGAACCAGCGGTCGCCGAGGTCGTCGTAGAAGGCGTTGTTGACCTGGGCCACGGAAGCCGCCAGCAGGGCGGAGCTACTGCTTGCGGAGGAGGTTGGCGGCCACCGTGAGGCCGGGGCCGAAGGCGACCGAGCAGACGAGGGCGCCCGGTGGCACGTCGGGGTCGCGGGCGATCCGGTCCCAGATGTGGGGCAGCGTCGTCGAGGACATGTTGCCGCGCTCGCGGAGGATGGCGTGGCTGTGGCGGACGCGTTCCTCCTCGACGCCCAGGGCGTCGGCCGTGCTCTCGATCACGCGAGGCCCGCCGGGATGGACGGCCAGAACGTCGAGGTCATCGACCCCGACTCCGTTCGCACCGAGGAACCGGCGAAGCGCATCGCCGACGTTGGCCCGGATGTGGTCGGGGACCCGCCGGCTCAGCGTCATCTGGAAGGCGACGCCAGCAGGACGCCATGTCATCTCGTCGAGCGTATCCGGGACGAGGGTTTCGGCATGGCCGAGCAGCGCAAAGTCGACGCCAGCGGGATCCGTGGTGACATCGAGGCGGGCTGCGCCGTCAGCGAAGAGGCACTGCTGCACGATCTGCTCCGGGTCCGTCGTGGCGGGGTGGTGGTGCAGCGTGCACAGCTCCACCAGCACGATGGATGCGCGCGCGTCTCCGCTGGCGTCGCCCGCTGGCGATCCGGCCGGCGCGCGTTGGGCGGCTGTCGCCGTGGTGATGTCGGCCGCCATCGCGATCGCAGGCAGCGCAGCGTAGCACCCCATGTGCCCGATGCTGAGCACCCGGGTGCCGTCCGACCAGCCGCGCGCGACGGCGACGCGTTGCACGGCGCTCGGGCTGTCGTACCCCGTGCAGGAGACCTGGATGAGCGCGTCGGGCGCCTCCGTGTCCTCCAGGAAGGCGTCGCGTGCCACGGACTCCGCGGTCTCTGCGAAGAGCGCCATGCGGCCGTCGAGAGTCGCCTGGTGCCACAGCCCGGGTGAGGAGGCCGCCTCGCCATCGCCGGATGCCGGCGCGGTGTGAAGCCGCATTCGGTCCCAGTCCTGGTGCGTGTAGTCCTCCAGCGCGGTGACCCGTCGCTCGATCTGCGTCTTGCGCGCCAGCAGGTCGTAGAACCGCAGCGCGCGGTCCACACCGGGGATCGGAGACGTCTCGGCGGCGCGTCGGAGGCCGGCCTTCATCCACGCGATCCCGTCTGTCTGGTCGACCGCGTAGCCAAACGGGAGGGGGCGGACGGAGAGGTAAGCTCGAGGGGTCATGGCTTGGGGAGCGATACCTACGATACGCCCGGCTTCTCGCCAATCGTGTCCGTCGAGCGGACGACGGAGACATCCCTGATGCCCGCTGGCGTTGTGCCCACGCTAGCAGGCCCACGCCGGCAGGGCGCCCCGTTGGTCGTGAGCCCTGCCAACGGGCGAGGGCTAGTTGGCGCCGATGTATTTCAGCTTGGCCCCGTTGGCCTGGAGGTCGAGGCGCTGCTCGAACCGAGCCGAGTCGCCAGCGGCCACGTTGCGGACCTGAACGATCACGTCGTCGAGGGGGCGGTTGTCGCCGTCGTAA
>JBCDLV010000417.1:0-2830 GCA_038744895.1 Bacteroidota bacterium
CCAGACGAGCGTCCCGCTGAACAGCGCCCTCTCGTCCGCGATGCGCGTCAGCACGCCGTCCACGTCGTAAACCAACACGTCGGAGGCATCTGCCTCGATTCGCTGCTCGAACCGACCGTCGTCATGGACGTGGAGGTGGAGCCCCGTTGCCGATGAGATCTCGCCGGGCTCTGTCCCGAGTAGGAACCGAGTACGCCGCTCGTTTTGCTCCTCAACGGGTCGCTGCGTGTCCACGGTCTCCGGCTCCGTGCGCCCGTATCCCGAGAGCATCCAGGAGCCTACGAAATCGGGGAGGTGGAGGGAGCGTGCCATCAGCGATCTCGCGCGAGAAGGGTCACGACGACGGGCAGGTGGTCCGACAACCGCTCCGGCGCACCGGTCGGCCGCGGCACCTCGGCCCGGACCACCTCGGGCTGCGCCCCCGCGCTGGGGAGGACGTGGTCCAGCTGGCGCGTCGGCGCGTCGGACGGGTGCGTCCAGGCATCCGATCCCCGGTCCGCCAGCGGGTCCGTCAGGCGGACGGGCCCCATCGCCCCGTTGGCATTGAGAAGGGCCGCGAACGACGGGCTGCCGGGGATCGCGTTGAGGTCGCCCGCCAGCAGGACGTTGGCCTCGCTCGGCTCAGGGAAGCGCTGGCCCAGCCAGGCGTGCATCAAGCCGGCCTGCCCTGTGCGCCACGCCTCGTCGCGGTCGCCGCGCCCGGCTTTGAGGTGCGCCGCCACCAGGGTGAAGGTGTAGCCCGGCCGCGCATACACGTCGACCGCCAGCAGGCGGTGGTTGGCGAGGTCGGTCGCCTCGGAGCGGCCCTCGTCGTCGGTGAAGCCGGGGATCGGCGTGGCGGCGTCGGCGAAGGTCGTCAGCGGGCCGAGCGGCAGGCGGCTCAGGACGACCACGTTCATGTACCAGTCGGCGTCGTCGGCGGAGGCCACGAAGCGGTAGCCCATCTCCGGCGCCAGGCTGTCGACGAGCGCGCGAATCAGCCCCTCGCCTTCCACCTCCTGGAGCGAGACCACATCGGCGTCGAGTTCCCGCAGGGCGTCGACGAACAGCGCGTGCCGCTGGCGCAGCGCGTCGGCGTCAGGGGCGTCCTCGCGGCGGTTGCGGATGTACGGGCTGTCGAAGGCGTCGACGAAGTGCTCCAGGTTGTACGTCGCCACGCGGACCGTGTCGCCAGCGGGGTAGGCGTAGCCAGGCAGCAGCGCCGTCGCTGCGCGGACGGGGTCGACGGTCGATGGGCGGACCGGATCGTCGTCCGGCAGTACGTAGCTGAAAGAGCAGCCCGTCAGTCCGAGACCGAGGGCGAGGCAGAGGGCAAAGCGCACGGATCTAGTCGCGGGGCTGGACGGCCGGCCTCGGGAAGGCCGGTGGTGTCGCGGTTGGGGTCGGCTCGTCGGCCAGGAGGTCGAGGGCGATCTCCACGGCGCGTTCGAGCTGAGGGTCACGACCCGACGCGACTGAGCGCGCGTCGAGGAGCACCTCAACGTCGGGTGCGATGCCTTCGTTCTCGCCGATCCAGCGCCCGTTGATCGGGTCGAAGACGGCGTTGTCGGGCGCCGTCAGCGCGCCGCCGTCCACGAGGCCGTAGTGCACCGACGACTTGACGAGGCCGCCCCACGTGCGCGTGCCCACGAGCGGACCCGCGTTCTGCTGGCGGAACACCCACGGGAAGAAGTCTCCACCCGAGCCCGCGCGCTCGTTGATGAGCAGCACCTTGGGTCCCAGGATCCCCGCTGGCAGGCGGAATGCGGCACCGCCCGGCACCTCGTTTGTGATGGCCGCCCGCAGGCGTCGCGTCATCAGGTCCACCATGTAGTCGTCGAGGAGGCCGCCGCCGTTGAACCGCTCGTCGATCACCGCGCCCTCCTTGTCCTGCTGCGCGAAGTAGTAGCGGTTGAACGAGACCACGCCCTGGCCGCTCGTATTCGGCACCCAGACGTAGGCGAGGCGGCCACCGGACAGCTCGTCGACCGTCCGCCGGTTGTCCTCGACCCAGGCCCGCTGGCGCAGGCCGGACTCACTCCGGGTGGGCTCGACGGTCACGCGGCGCGCGCCTTCGAGCGTGGGCCGGTCGTTGATGTGGAGCACCGTCTGCCGCCCGATGGTCCCATCCAGCAAGCGGTAGGGGTCGTCCGCGTCTGTCAGCGGCTGGCCCTCCACGCCGACGAGGTAGTCGCCCTCCTCGATGTCCAGGCCGGGCTGGTCGAGGGGTGCTCGCAGGCCGGGGTTCCAGCTCTCCGACGTGTAGATGCGCGTGATCTGCCACGCCCCACCGTCGGCCACGAGGTCCGCGCCGAGCACGCCGACCGTGGGCGACTCGACGTCTGGGAAGTCGCCGCCGAACACGAAGCTGTGGCCGACCGACAGCTCGCCGTTCATCTGGTCGAGCAGGTACGACAGGTCCGCGCGGTGGCGGACGTGCGGGAGGAGCGGCGCGTAGCGGTCGTAGACGGCGTCCCAGTCGCGGCCGTGGTGGTCGGGGTCGTAGAAGAAGTCGCGCTGGTAGGCCCAGGCCTCGTCGAACATCTGGCGCCACTCGGCCTGCCGGTCGAGCCGCGTGCGCAGCTGGACGTTGACGGACTCGCCGCCGTCGCCAGACGGTCCCGCGGTGCCCGACACCTGCCATCCGCCTCCGGTGCGCGTCAGGATCTTGGACCCGTCGGCGGAGACCGAGGCGAACCGGACACCGCTCAGGAAGGGTGTCGACTCGCGCGACTCCAGCGAGAACTTGTGGAGGCTGAGCGCGAAGCTGCCCGGTGCGCGCTCGGCGATGAACACGGTGCCCTTGGGTCCGGCCATCGTCGTCACGTAGCCCGCCGTGGGGATGGGCAGC
>JBCDLV010000418.1:0-2829 GCA_038744895.1 Bacteroidota bacterium
AGGGCCTGGTCGAGAATGCGGCTCACCGCCAGCAGCTGGGTGCCGCGCTGTTCCAGGTCGGTTCCCTGGCGGTCGGCTGCGAGCGGGAGGTCGAAGTGAGCAGCGACGTCGTCGATGCGGGGCTCGAACGTCGCCTCGAAGCCTGGGAAGACGAACGCGACGCCCCCGTCCGCCAGCAGCGGCTCTGGCGAGACCCACAGGTCCTTGCGCCCATGCCATCGGCTGCCTCGGGCCGCGATCGTGGCCGCGAACGCTCGCCGCTTCGGCGTGGGGTCGAACAGCGCCAGACGGCACGGACCGCCGGGCGTTGGCTGCTCTTCCCCTGCGATGCCCCGCGCCAGCGCCTCGGGCGTGTCGGCTGCGAAGAGCGCCAGCGGGGACGGAGACGCGCCGGAGCGTGCCCGACGCCGTTTGCTAGTCGGCGCGTCGTGTGCCTCCATCACCACGTGGGCGTCGATGCCGCCAAACCCGAAGGCGTTGACGCCGGCCACCAGCGGGCCGTCCCAGGGGCTCGCCTCGACAGGCGTCCAGAACCGGGACCCGTCCAGGCTCTCGTGAGGCTCGTCGCAGTGCAGCGTCGGGGGTCGCTGGCGGTGGTGGAGCGCTAGCGCGGCTTTGATCAGCCCGGCAGCGCCAGCGGCGGGCATCGCGTGGCCGATCATCGACTTGACAGACCCGAGGGGGATCCGCTCGCCCTGGTCGCCGAAGACGGTGCGCAGCGTGCGAAGCTCCGCGGCGTCGCCCGCGGGCGTTCCGGTACCGTGCGCCTCGATGAGGCCGACGCCAGTGGGGTCGAGGTCGGCCTGGGCCCAAGCGCGCTGGAGCGCCAGCGTCTGCCCATCGACGCGGGGCGCCATCAGGCTGGCGCCGCGCCCGTCGCTGGACACGCCGACGCCGCGGATGACGGCATAGACCCGGTGGCCGCGACGCTCGGCATCCTCCAGGCGCTCCAGTGCCAGGACGCCGACGCCCTCGCCGATGAGCAGTCCGTCAGCACGCCGGTCGAACGGCCGGATCTGCTGCGCCCGGCTCAGGGCGCCGAGCTGCGTGAAGACGGCCCAGAACGTCGCGTCGTGACAAATGTGGACCCCGCCCGCCAGCATGAGGTCGGCCTTCCCGGATCGGAGCGACTCGCAGGCTTGGTCGACCGCGACGAGCGAGCTGGCGCACGCCGCGTCGAGCGTGTAGGCCGGGCCCCGGAAGTCGAATCGGTTGGCGATGCGCGATGCCGCCAGGTTGGGCACGAGGCCAATCGCGTGGTCCGCGCGGACGGGGCCCAGCGCGTCTCGGAACGACCGCTTGACGGCGTCGATTCGGTCCTCGTCCAGTTCGGGAACCAGCTGGCGCAGGGAGCGCGCCAACTGCTCGGCCGTGCGCACGTACTGGTCCACCCGCGCCATGCCGGCGGTGATGTACCCGCCGCGCCCGAGGACGACGCCCGTGCGATCTGGCGAGGGGACCTCGCCGGGGTAGCCCGCGTCCCGAAGCGCAGCGGCGGCCGCGTCGAGGGAGAGAAGCTGGTCGGGTTCGATTCCTTCCGCGGCCGAAGGCATCACGCCGTACGCCAGCGGGTCGAAGGTCGAGACGTCGTCGATGAAGCCGCCACGCCGACAGTAGAACCGTGCAGCGCCGTCCGAGTCGGGGTCGTAGTAGACCGGGTCCCAGCGGTGGGCGGGCGCGTCGGTGATCGCATCCACACCGTCGCGGATGTTGTCCCAGAACGCCGTGAGGGTGGGGGCGCCCGGAAACACCGCCGCCATGCCGACGATGGCGATCCCGTCCCTCGGATCGGCCATGCTAGACGGCGGAGCGTGCCGGGGCGAGTGCGCGCTGTGCGGCAGGCGGGCTCATCGCCTCCGGGGTCGCGCACATCCAGACGGCCTGTGCTTCTGTCCCGCTGGCGATCTCGTCGAAGAGCGCAGCGATGCCCTCCGCAGGGGGGATCAGACCGACGCCCTGGCGGGCGTACTCGCGCTCCAGCTCCGGCGATACCATGCCGCCGCCGGCCCACGGGCCCCAGTCCAGCGAGACGACGCGGCCGTCCAACTGGCGGTCGAGTCGGCGCGCGAGGGTGTCCAGCAGAGCGTTCGCCGCGGCGTAGTCGGACTGCCCGCGGTTGCCGAAGACGCCCGAGACGCTTCCGAAGAAGGCGATGAAGCGGATGTCGGAGCGCACGTGGCGCGTGATGGTCAGGGCGCCGTCGACCTTGGTGCCGAACACACGATCGAATGCAGCGATCTCTTTGTCCTTCGCGAGCTTGTCGTCGAGGATACCCGCGCCGTGGACGATCCCGTCGAGACGGCCGTACGCGTCGTAGACCCCGTCGATCAGGGCTCCAAACGCCTCCGCGTCGCGCACATCGACGGCGTGGTATGTGACGGTGCCGCCGGCGTCTCGGATCGCGCGCAGCGTCTCGCGGATCTCGCGCTCCGCCAGGGTCCGCCGGCATGCTCGCTCGATCGCGCCCGGGTCGCTCATGCCGCGAGCGATCAACGCTGTGCGGACCGCCATCGCATCGCCTGCATCGGCGAGGTCGGCGTCGGGTTCGCCAGCGGGTTCCGGAGTCCGGCCGACCAGTTCCAGGCGGCACTGGAAGCGACGCGCGAACTCCACGGCCATGCGACCCGTGATGCCTCGGGCGCCGCCTGTGAGGAGCACGACCGAGTCGGCGGTCAGGTCGAGATCGCCAGCGGGATCCAGAGGATCCTCCTCGACGACCCGCACCACCCGGTGCTGATCGCGGATGCCGACCTCCGTTGGGCCGTGTAGAGTTTCCATCTCAGCGACGAGCGCCGTGGCCGTCTCCGCTGGCGCTGCGCCAGGGTCGAG
>JBCDLV010000419.1:0-2805 GCA_038744895.1 Bacteroidota bacterium
GAGTTCCAGGCCGAGGTCGTCGGCCGTGACCCGACCACGGACATCGCGGTGCTGCGCATGCTCGAAGTCGGCGTCGACGACGACGAGCCGCTCCCGGTGGCCTCGCTCGGCGATTCCGACGTGCTGGAAGTCGGCGAGTTCGTCCTCACCATCGGCAGTCCGTTCCGCCTGACCAACACGGTCACGTCGGGGATCGTCTCGGCGCTGGGGCGCGGCGGCGTCAACGTGATCCCAGACGAGTTCGCGATCGAGGACTTTATCCAGACCGACGCCCCCATCAACCCGGGCTCCTCCGGTGGCCCTCTGGTGAACCTCCGAGGTGAGGTGGTGGGCGTCGTGACCGCCATCGCATCGGACAACGGGACGTCCGCCGGATTCGGCTTCGCCGTCCCGATGAACCTGGCCCGCATCGTGGCCGAAGACCTGATCCGCTACGGCGAGGTGCGGCGCGGCTACCTCGGCATCGAAGTCTTCCCGGTCACCCGCGCGGATGCTCGCGAGGCGGGCATGGACGGCGTCCGCGGCGTCCTCATCACGAAGGTGGTGGACGGGGGGCCCGCCGCCCGCGCGGGGCTCCGTCCGGGCGACGTTCTGCTCGAAGTGGCCGGAAAGGAGGTCGACGAGCCCAACCAGTTCCAGAGCCGGCTGGCGCGGTCCCGCCCGGGCGAGGCGGTCCAGCTGGCGGTCTGGCGCGACGGCGCCGAGCAGCCAGTCGAGGCCACGCTCTCGGATCCCCTCGACCCGTCCCTGGAGGAGTGGTTTGCCAGCACGGCGGCACCTGCGCCAGCGGAGCCTCCGGTCGAGATCCGCCCGAACGAGGAGGAGATCGCGCGCTCGGAGGCGCCCGACTGGGGCGTTCGCTTCCGAGACCTCACCCGCGAGGAGCGTCGCCAGTTCGAACGCGGCGCCTACGTCGAGTCCATCGAGCCCGGTAGCGCTGCCGAGCTGGACGGCCTCCCGCGCGGGACCGTCGTTCTGGCGGTCGAGGACGAGCCGATTGCGACGGCCGAGGAGGCCCGCGTCGCTCTCGCGCGCCAGGCCCGTCTCGATCAGCCTGCCCTTCTCCGCGTCCGCCGCCCCGACGGCCGCACGGCCTTCTACGACCTGGCGTCTCCATTTGTAGAGTGATGAGTGCTGATTGTCGATTGAGTGGCTGAGCAACAGCCAGGAGCCCAGGCGGAAGCCCTGAAGGCGCGAACCAAGCAGTTTGCGCTTCGCGTGATTCGGTTCTGCCGGTCTCTGCCAGACTCGGAGGAGGCACGAGTGATCCGACGGCAGTTGCTTCGCTCGGCGACGTCAGTGGCTGCGAATTACCGCGCTGCCTGTCGAGCACGAAGCCGGCGAGAGTTCGTGGCGAAGCTGGGCATCGTCGTGGAAGAGGCTGATGAGGCTGAGTTTGGGATTGAGCTTCTGGTCGATGCAGGGGTGGCAGATTCCCAACGCACACAGGAGCTTCTCGACGAGGCGGGCCAACTCGTCGCCATCTTCGTCGGTCTCGCTGGACAGCTTCAAAGAAGCCGTAGACACCAAAAACACTCCACTCGGCAATCCACCACTCGACAATCAGCCATGCCTTTGAGATACCTCACCGCTGGCGAGTCCCACGGCCCTGCGCTCGTGGGCATCGTCGAAGGAATGCCCGCTGGCGTTCCCGTGACGCCGTCCAACCTCGACGAGCACCTCGCGCGCCGCTGGCTCGGCTTCGGGCGCGGCGGACGCGCCAAGATTGAGCGCGACCAAGTGCAAGTGCTGGGCGGCCTGCGCTTCTCCCACACGATGGGCTCGCCCGTCGCGCTGATGCTGCCCAACGCAGCGTTCGAGAAGGACCGCTCGGGGTGGCCTGAGAAGATGGCCGTCACCGGCGACGGCGAGGGCATCGAGACCGTGACGCTGCCTCGACCCGGCCACGCCGACCTCGTCGGCGCCCAGAAGTACGGCTTCGACCGGCCGCCGCACGGCCCCGACGTGCGCGCCGTCATCGACCGCTCCTCCGCGCGCGAGACGGCGATGCGCGTCGCGTGCTGCTCCGTGGCGCGACAGATGCTCCGCGCGCTCGGTATCGAGGTGGGTAGCCACGTGGTCCGCCTCGGCGCCGTCGGCCTCGACGATCCGGCCGACTGGCAGCGCCAGCGGGACGACCTGGTGGCCGCAGGCACGGCGCGTGCTCTCTACGAGGCCGCTGACGAATCCCCGGTGCGAATGCTCGACGCCGACCTCTCGGAGGAGGCCGTCGAGCATATCAAGGCTACCAAGAAGGCCGGCGACACGCTCGGCGGCGTGTACGAGGTGGTCGTGACGGGCGTCCCGGTCGGGCTCGGCAGCTACGTCCAGGGCGATCGTCGCCTCGATGGCCGGCTGGCGCAGGCGATCCTGTCGATCCAGGCGCAGAAAGCCGTCGAGGTGGGCGATGGGTGGCGGGCCGGCCGCCAGCCGGGCTCCCAGGTCCACGACCCGATCACGTTCGACGGTACCCGCTGGGGCCGCGAGACGAACCACGCGGGCGGCGTCGAGGGCGGCATCTCGACCGGCCAGCCGATCCTCGTCCGCGGCACGATGAAGCCCATCCCGACGCTCATCAAGCCCCTCGGCACGGCCGATATGGCCTCGGGCGAGGCCCAGCCCACGCGCTACGAGCGGAGCGACGTTACGAGCGTCCCGGCGGCCAGCACCGTCGCGGAGGCGACCGTCGCGTGGGAGATCGCGGTGGCGCTGCTGGAGCGCTACGGCGGCGACACCTTCGAGGCGCTCGCCGAGCGCGTCGACGCCGACCGCCAGCGGGGCCTCTGAGGACGGGGGACCGGAGAC
>JBCDLV010000420.1:0-2800 GCA_038744895.1 Bacteroidota bacterium
CATCGTCCCGAGCTCTGCCGCGATCCGCGCACCGACGCGCCCGCAAAGCACGAACGCCGTCACGAGCGTCGCCAACTCCAGCAGGATCGACTGCTGCGCGAACGTGCCGACGATCGTCAGCGGGAGGAGCGGGTTCTCCAGTTGGTAGATGGCCTGAACCACGATGACGCCGCCCGAGAACGCCGACGCCAGCGCCACGATCGGAATCGAGTCGAGCCCGACCTGCACCATCTGCTCCAGCAGGTTGCGCGCATAGAGCTTCGGGCGGAGGTCGCGAGGCAGGTTGAACGCCTGCGCAATCAGCAGGGTGTAGGCGCCAAAGCCTGCGAGTAGTCCTGAGGGGACGGTCCACAAGGGCGCAACGGCCGCGCGGGCCCTCTCCGCCAGCGGGGCGCGCGGGCGGGTCTCGGGGGCGTGGAGGGCGTCGGGGGACTCCATCGGGTGACGGACGGCTGGCAGCGGCCGGTGCGACCTTTCGAGGCCGTCGGCCGGTCAAGCTACGGGGCCGCCGGTACCCCAAACGCCTCCGCAGCGGTTCCCTCAACCCGCTGGCGAATGTCGCCAGCACACCGTTTTACCATGCCGAAAGCGAAGACCCAGTTCGTGTGCCAGGAGTGCGGCTACAGCACGCCCCGGTGGGCGGGCCAGTGCGGCGGCTGCCGGGCCTGGAATACGCTCGTCGAGGAAGCCGTGCCCACGAAGGTCAAGGCGCCAGTTTCCCGCAGCGGGCGGCTGTCCGGCGACGGCGGAAGCGGCTCGGCCCCTCGGCTGGCAGGCGCCTACGGCGACACGCGACCCCAGCGGCTCCGCGATGTCTCCATCGCCGAGCGACACCGTCTCTCGACGGGCCTGCAGGAGTTCGACCGCGTCCTCGGGGGCGGCGCCATGCTGGGGAGCCTCACCCTGGTGGCCGGCGACCCGGGCATCGGCAAGTCGACGCTGATGACAGAGCTAGGACGCGGGCTCGGACCCGCTGGCGACGACGACAGCCGCACGCTTCTGTATGTGACCGGCGAGGAGAGCGTGCAGCAGGTCAAGCTGAGGGCGCAGCGCCTCGGCGTGGATCCGGATCGCCTCTACCTCTTCCCCGAGACGAACGTGGAGGCCATCCTCGCCGCCGCCGCCGACCTCCAGCCCGACTTCATGGTGGTCGATTCCATCCAGACGGTCTACCGCCCCGACCTCACGAGCGCGCCGGGCTCCGTCGCCCAGGTCCGTGAGTCCACTGCGGCACTCCTGGACGTGACCAAGACGCTCCCCACGACGACGTTCCTGATCGGGCACGTCACGAAGGCCGGCAGCATCGCGGGCCCACGCGTTCTGGAGCACATGGTGGATACGGTGCTCCACTTCGAAGGGGACCGCCACCACGCCTACCGCGTGCTCCGCGCGATCAAAAACCGCTTCGGCGCGGCCAACGAGCTGGGTGTGTTCGAGATGCGCGAGGGCGGGCTGGCGGAGGTCGGCAACCCGAGCGCGCTGTTCCTCTCGGAGCGCCAGTTCGGAACGTCCGGCTCGGCCGTCATTTGTGCCCTGGAAGGCACGCGGCCGCTCTTGGTCGAGGTCCAGGCGCTCGTGACCAGCACCAGCTACGGTACGCCCCAGCGGACGGCCACCGGGTTCGACGCGAAGCGGCTCCAACTCCTGCTGGCGGTGCTCGAGAAGCGCGAGGGGATGCGATTCTCGCAGGCCGACGTGTTCCTCAACGTGGCGGGTGGCGTGCGCTTGGAGGAGCCTGCCGTCGACCTCGGCGTGGCGCTGGCCGTGGCGTCGTCGCTGAAGGATGTACCGCTGGACAGTCAGACGGCGATCGTGGGCGAGGTCGGGCTGGGCGGCGAGGTGCGGGCTGTGAGCCGGATCGACGCGCGCCTTCAGGAGATCCGCCAGCTCGGGTTCGAGCGTGCGCTCGTGCCGAAGGCCAATGCGAAGGGGCTGACGGCGCCAGCGGGCCTGGAGGTGCTGCCCGTGCGCCGGCTGGCGGAGGCGCTGGACCTCGTGTGCTGAGGAGGCTGCTGGCGATGCGCGCGTGCCTCGTGACCGTCCGAGAGTATGGAGGCCCGGCCTCCGGGTAGGGAGGCCGGGCCTAGGAGGAATGGCCAGGCAGCCTGTCGGTTGCTGGTGCATGTCGGAGGCCAGAAGGGAGCGCGCCAGCTGGCGTGCCAGGACTCAGAGCCGCACCGAGTAGGGCCGGTAGAGGGGATGTGTAGAATACATGTGAGTGCTCGGTCCGTTGCATCTGTCTCCCCGATTGAGATCTTCCCTTACGTGCCGTTGCGGAAGCTCCCTGAGCAGTGTCAGCGGGTAAGTTGCCCTGTGCCGCACACCCACGCCATCCTTCCCCTTCGCGCAAGTCTCGCACTGCTTGGAGTTACGCAGCCTGCGATGCCGGGACCCGCTGGCGATGCCGTTCGACGCGCGTGCCAGCTTCGGCTGCGCCGCTCCGAGCGAGCGTCCGAGGCTGCCATCGACGCCTACCGCCGACGGCTCCGTCAGTCCGAGGACACGGTCGAGGTGGTGGACTACGGTGCAGGCAGCGGGCGCGACCCTCAGCGCCGGGTCGCCGAGATCTATCGCCGCGCGGCCACCGGGCCTGCCTGGGGGCGCTTCCTGTTCGGCTTGGTCCGCGGGCTCCGTCCGAAGCGCGTGCTGGAGCTGGGCACAAACCTCGGCGTCGGCGCCGCGCACCTGTCGGCGGCGCTGGCGCTTTACGAGCAGTAGAGAGGGCCCGCTGGCGACCTCGTGTCGCTGGAAGGAGCCCCCGCGCTAGCCGCTCGTGCCGCCGGGGCGCTGGCGCGACTCG
>JBCDLV010000421.1:0-2797 GCA_038744895.1 Bacteroidota bacterium
GAGCAGTGGTCTCCCCAGACCGCCCCCGCGAGGACAGCGCTGACCGACGAGTACAGGATATGGAGCTCTGTCTCAGCCCCGCTGGCGGTGAGCACGCCCCACGCCAGCGGGACCACCAGCGGCATCAGGATGCCCATCGTGCCCCACGACGAGCCTGTCGAGAACGCCGTCGCGGCCGCCAGCAGGAAGACGATGGTCGGGACCAGGCCCGGTGACAGGGAATCCGAGAGCGCCGTCACCAGCACGTCGGCCGTGCCGAGCGCCTCGTTGACGCCCGCGAGAGACCACGCCAGGATCAGGATGATGACCGCCAGCAGCATGGTCCGCATACCGGCGTACCAGGCGTCGACGGCCTCTCCCAATGTGAGAATCCGTTGGCCGACGCTCAGGGCGATGGCGGTGAGCACGGACGCGAGCGAGGCCCACATCATCGCCGAGTAGCTGTCGGCGTCGCCGATGATGGCCTGGAGGGTCATCTCACCTCCCGCCTCCGTGACGGATGCACGCCCGGTGATCACCAGCCCGACGATCACGCCGGCCACCAGGACGAGGATGGGAAGTACGGCGTTGATCAGCCGCTTCGGGGCGTCCGGTGGAGGCCGGGTCGCTTCTCCCTCGGCCTCGGCGGCTTCCGCGTTGGATCCCGGTCGGTAGAGCTGGCCGGTCTCGCGAGCGCGCCACTCGGCGGCGAGCATGGGCCCGAAGTCCCGGCGCCGAATGGCGACCAGGTAGACGAAGAACAGCGCCAGGATCGGGTAGAACGAGTACGGGATCGAGTTGAGAAAGACCGAGTAGGCGCCTTCGTTGTAGTCGGGCAGCGCATCGATGGCTGTCCCGATCAGCCCGACCTCGTATCCGATCCAGGTTGTCGTCAGCGCGAGACAGGCGATGGGCGCCGCCGTCGAGTCCACGATGTAGGCCAGCTTCTCCCGGCTGACCCGAAGCCGGTCCGTGATGGGCCGCATCGTGCCGCCAACGATGAGCGTGTTGGCGTAGTCGTCGAAGAAGACGGCCGTCCCGAGCAGCGCCGTCGCCAGCTGGCCACGTCCCGCAGAGCGAGCCCACTTAGTCGCCACCTCCACGATGGCTGCCGTCCCACCGTTCTTCTGGATCAGCCCCACCGTGCCGCCGATCATCAGCGTGAAGATGATGATGGCAGCATGGTCGGAGTCGGCCAGCGCACCGAGCACGTAGGTCTGTACCGTCGCGAACAAGCCCGTGAACCACCCCAGCGCAGGGTCGCCGGTCGCGATCCACGCTCCCACCCAGACACCCAGGAACAGCGCGACGATCACCTGGCGGAAGAGAAGAGCCGCCGCGATCGCCAGAACCGCGGGCAGAACCGAGAGCCAGCCGACGCCGCCGTCCGACTCGTCCGCTGGCGCCGCGACCTCGGCCGCATCGTCCGCAGGCGCATCGAGAAGCACCGGCGCCTCGGCGGCTGCAGAGTCCGCTTCTGGGACCGCGACCTCCTGCCCGCTGGCGGCGGGACCGGCGAGCAGCACGAGCAGAACGCCCAGTATGACCGCGATGCGGGCGCCAGCGGAGCCACGCGGCCACCGGATCCATGAGCCGTGTGCTGTCGGCGGTCTCATGCTCACGTTCCGAAGATGCGGTCGCCGGCGTCGCCGAGGCCCGGGCGGATGAAGGCGTTCGCGTCTAGCTCACGGTCCAACGCGGCCGTCACGACGCGAACGTCGGGGTGATACTCTTCTAGTCGCGCTACGCCTTCAGGGGCGGCCACCAGGCAGACGAACGTCAGGTCGGTGGCCCCGCGGCCCTTGAGGTGGTTGATGGCGCCAGCGGCACTCCCTCCCGTCGCCAGCATCGGGTCGACGACGAACACGCGGGCGTCTTTGACCTCGGGCGGCACGTTGGAATAGTAGTCGACTGGCTCGTGGCTCTGCTCGTCTCGGTACATGCCCAGGTGGCCGACGCGGGCCTCCGGAACGTAGCGGATGAACCCGTCGACGAGCCCCAGGCCCGCACGCAGCACCGGAACGACGACGACCTCACGCGCCAGCCGGTACCCGGTCGTCTCCTCCAGTGGCGTCGAGACGGTGGTCTCCTCCACCGGAAGGTCTCGAAGCGCTTCGTAGGCCAGGATGGAGGACACGTCGGCCAGCGTTTGCCGGAAGGCGCCATACGGGGTCGCCACGTCGCGCAGTGTAGTGAGCGCGCGTCGGAGGAGCGGGTGGTCGACGACAGTGAGCACGAGTGATGGGGGTTCGAGGCAGAAAGATGGGGAGAGAGGCGCCCCTCATCCCCAGCGCACGCTCCCGCTTAGATCCGGCCTTCGGCTTTGGCCTTCTTGTTCGCCTCCTCGTTCTCGACCCACGGCTTCCGGTCGAAGTACGAGTCGGTCAGCTTCTTGAGGACACCAGACAGGAAGATCAGCGCGATCACGTTGGGGATCGTCACGAGCGAAAGCGCCACGTCGCCGAGGTCCCAGATCGTCGTCACGGCCAGGACGGCACCGATGAAGTGCATCACCACGAAGATGGCCTTGAACGGCAGGATCGCCTTCGGACCGAACAGGTAGTTCGCGCAGCGATCGCCGTAGTAGCTCCACGAGATGCTCGTCGAGATCGCGAAGAGAAGAACCGAGAGCAGGACGATGAACTCACCGGCGCCACCGAGACCGATCGGTTCGAGACCGATCGAGAACCCGAGCGAGGTCAGCGGCGCGCTCGTGCGGACCGTGTTGCCGTAGAGCACGTCGACGGTCTCGCCGCCAGCGGTGGTCGCCGTTCGTGTGTCGGGGTCGAACGTGCCAGAGAACGGCTGCGACTGCGCC
>JBCDLV010000422.1:0-2784 GCA_038744895.1 Bacteroidota bacterium
ATCTGGGCCTTCATGCGCTCCCAGTTGTCGTTCATGCGCTGCTTGCTCATCAGTTGTCTCTGCTGTGTCCGACCTGGACGGTGAATTCGAAGTCTCTCGGGTCGTTGGAAACCCTGCGGTAAAGTACGGGGAGGCCCCCACCGTCACCAAACGAAGGCTCCGACGAGAGTCGTGTCCCGCTGGCGTCACCGCGCGCGACACCACCCCGTGTGAGGGCTCTGCCCGACCGGAGCACCCGGCCAAAGGGCGCCAGCGGGTCGCTCCATGGCGAGGCTCCGCTGGCGGTTGCCGTCGCCAGCGGGGCGCTACAGCGTGACCTCCAGGCCTTCGATGGCAAGGCCCGTCTCGGGGAATCGCTCGGCGGCGAGCGATTCGATGCGACCCAGGGCTGCGTCGTCGTGGGACGGGTCGTGGTGGAACAGCAGGAGCCGACCGACGCCCGCCCTGGAGGCGAGCGCCGTCGCGTGCTCCCAGGTCGTGTGGCCCCAGCCCTTGCGCAGCTCGTACTCGTCCGGTGTGTACTGTGCGTCGGAGATCAGCAGGT
Organism: Bacteroidota bacterium; assembly: GCA_038744895.1. Lineage (GTDB taxonomy): Bacteria > Bacteroidota > Rhodothermia > Rhodothermales > Rubricoccaceae > Rubrivirga. The sequence goes on from JBCDLV010000422.1 coordinate 545, forward strand.
CCGCGCCGCGCGCCACCTCGCGGAGTCCCTCGTCATGGGAAGGAGATCCATGCTCGTAGTCGGTGGCGTAAACCAGAGTCGCCCCGTCCGACTGGATCCGGTAGCCGTGTGCGCCCTGGGGGTGGTGGACCGGAAACGGAAGGACGGTCATCGGGCCGATCTCAAACGCCTCCCCGCTGGCGACGCGGACGGTCTCGGTGGCCGCTGCCAGCTCTCGGAACGGGACCGGGAAGTAGGGAGCGCTCATCTGGCCGCAGAGCAGGTCGGTCAGGTGGCTGCCGTCGGTGGCGGCGTAGAACCGAACGGTCTGCCCCGGTGAGTACAGCGGGGCGAAGAACGGGAGCCCCTGGAGGTGGTCCCAGTGGAAGTGGGAGAGCGCGATGTGGACCTCGTCTGCCTCGCCTGCGGCCTGGGCGGCGAGCGCGTAGCCGAGCGCCCGAGCGCCCGTCCCAGCGTCCAAGATCAGGGTGGTGCCATCGGCAGCGCGGACCTCGACGCACGACGTGTTGCCCCCCACGCCGAGGAAGCCCTCGTCAGGCGTGGGGATCGATCCTCGGACCCCCCAGAAACGGACGGTCAGGCGAGCCGGTGCGGGAGATGCCATCGCCAGAAGGTCGCGCTAGAGGTGATACCGGCGCAGCCCGATGGCAGTCTCCAGGAAAACCACCTTGAGCACGGCAGCGACCGGCACCGCGAGCGCCATGCCCATGACCCCCCCCAGCCGCCCGCCGATGAGGATCGCCAGCAGCACGAGCACGGGGTGCATCGAGACGTTCTTGCCAGTGATCCACGGCTGAAACACGACGTTCTCGATGGTCTGGAGCGCCACGTACAGGAGCACCACGGAGGCCACCTGGTCCGTCCCTCCGGTGGTCACGATCGAGACGATGATCGAGAGCCCTGCCGAGACGATAAATCCGGCGTACGGGACGAAGTTGGCGAGACCTGTCACGAGTCCCAGCACGAGGTAGTAGTCCACCCCGAGCACCCCGAGCCCCAGCGCTGTGCTGGTGCCGACGAGGAGCGCAATCAGTGCCTGGCCCCGTAGGTAGCCGCCCAGGTGCGCATCTGCCTTGAAGAACACCGTCATGGCGAACTCGAAGTACCGGTTGGGGACGACGGAGAGCAGACGCCTGCGAAGGTGAGGGCCGTCCTTCAAGAGGGCGAACAGCACAAAGGGGACCACGACGGCATTGCCGACAGCCTCGAAGGCGTCCGGCACGTAGCCGACGAGCGGCGCCGATCCCGGCGACATCGCGTCGCGGATCGACGCGACCAACCCGAGGTCTTCGGGATCGACGACCTCCAGCTGGCGCGCGAGGGCGACCTCCGCTTCCTGCACGAGGCGAAGCAAGTCACCGCTCTCCCAGCGTGCCTGAAGCGACATCAGCTGGTCGAGTGCCTGCGGGAGCGCCAAGGACACGGCGAGCGCGCCGATGGCCGTTAGGACCACGAGCATCAGCGCGGCCGATAGCGTGCGGTCCATGCCGCGCCGTTCAAGCCCGTTGACGATGGGCGAGAGCAGGTAGGCTAGAACCGCACCGAGCAGCGTGAGGGCGGCGAGATCTGGCGCGGCAACGATCAGCGCGATGAGCGCCGCCAGCGCCAGCAGGGTAGCCCACAGGCTCAGCCGGCTCGCGGGCTCCGCCTCTCGTTTGGGGCCGCCGGGTGCGACCGCGGACTGGAGGGGACCCTGGCGCTTCGACGTGGGCGCCTGCGACGGGCGCTCAAGGAGAGGAGCCGTGAGTGTCTCAGCCACCCTCGTCGATGGCCGTGGAGAGGTCCGATCCCTTGCGCAACTCCTCGCACTCGCGCGTTAACTGCTCCACCTCCTCCGAGACCTCGACCAGCCGCAAGCCGACGAGCCGCGAGAGCGCCAGCAGCACCTTGACGCCGAGACGGGGGTTGCGGTCCAGCAGGCCAAGCAGGTCCGGCTGGAACAGGCTCAGGAGCGTGCAGTCGGTGCTGGCGCGGGCCGTGGCGGTCCGGATGACCTCGTTGAGCAGAGCGATCTCTCCGAAGAAGTCGCCGTTGACGAGTTCGACCAGCTCGCGCCCGCTAGGCTCCGATTGGATCGAGACGGCGCCCCGGGCGATGATGTACATGCCCAGCCCGGGCTCCCCCTGGACGAAGATCGACTCGCCCGCTACGTACTCTCGCCGGTGGAGCAGGCGACGGACGGCGTCCACTTCTCGTGAGGAGAGGTCCTCGAAGAGCGGGATGGTGCTGATCAGATCATC
>JBCDLV010000423.1:0-2715 GCA_038744895.1 Bacteroidota bacterium
ATCGTGGCCTCGGGCCTGCCTCCGATCGGCCGGTTTCCGGCGATTCCGAACCCGCTCCAGTGGTACCTCGGGCGCACCGCGCAGCGCTACGACCGGGCGCTGGCCGCGTGGGCCGAGACGCAGCCAGACATGTCGTACATCGACTTCGAGACGAAGCCCGGCGACCCGCTCCACGACGTCCCCATGGCGGAGATCATGGCGACGGACGGCTTCCACCCGGGCCTCAAGATCTACGACGAGTGGGGGCGGCGCGCGGCGGTGGCGGTTCGGGAGGCGCTAGCGACCGGCTGACGCCTACCGCCAGCGGGGGGCTCGCCGGGGTGGCCGACGTCTCATCGCGCGACGACGAGGGCGCTCCGGTATCGCGTGGCCGACGCAGCGTCGACCGCTTCCACGAGGTAGCGGCCCGGTGCGAGGCTCTCGGTCGGGATGCGAACGCTGCCTCGAGCGTTGAAGGTCGCCACACGGCGCCCCATGACGTCCCAGACTGCCACGCGGAACACCCCATCCGGTAGGTGAGCCTGGACGAGTCCGGCAGTCGGGTTGGGAGACAGGCGCAGCGCGATCGCCTCGGGCTCTGGGGCAGAGGACGTGGGGACAGAAGCGATCTCCCACCGGTAGATCCGCGCTGTCCGGGTCCCCGGCATCGAGTTCATGTCGGTCGTCCCGAAGTAGATCTCGCCCTCTTGGAACGGCGACGCCTCGAACCATCGGATTGCGGCCGCGTTGCCACCGAGAGGCCCGTCGGCATCCGTCACCGCCGGTAGCTCCAACGCCGTCCACGTATCCCCGTCGAGGGATCGAGCGAGGACCCGGCCGACCGTGGGCGCCTGCGCGACGCACGACTGGTTCGCCACGAGCATCTGCCCACCGTCGGCTAGCGAACCAGTCACGAAGAGTTGGTAGCCGTACAAGCCGCACCCGGCTCCGGCGGCATCCGCCAGCACCACGTCGAGGACCGGCTCGGCATAGGATCCGCTTCCGTTGTCCTCGAACCGGTAGACCCGGCTTCGCGGGAGGGTCAGGGCGAAGAGCGCGTCTCCGGAAGCCGTCGGGGTCCGTGCGATCCCCCGCACGGCCGTCTCGGGCGGAATCGACGAGTCCATCCACGGATCCGCTCGCCAGAGCACGCGGTAGGCTCCGCCTGCGTCGCGCTGAACGAGCGACGGGCGCAGGCACTCGGGCGCATCGGGGTCGCGACAGCGGTCGGGGGTACCGCCAGCGGCCGTCGGATCGGCCTGCGTCCCGATCAGAAGGTGGCCCGGCGCCGAGAGGACGGAGACGAGGCGGGATGCGAACGGAAGGTCGTCCCCGTCGAAGCGGGCTTCCGGCTCAGACGCCCACTCGATCCCATTCGCCGTCACCGCCGCCTTCCATACAGACGCACCGCGCCGGTCGGGCGGCAGGCGACGAGGGCCCGCGAGAGCAAATAGGCATGGGGCCGTCTCGGTACAGGCGTCCGTTCCATCGGCGTGGGCGGCCAGGTAGCGGACCTCGGACTGGGACGTCCCGTAGTGCGCGCGAAGGAGCGGCTCCAGGCCCGTCGAGACCCACCGGTCGCCCGCGAGGCGGTACACGTCGCCGTTAAGGTCTGCGCACGCGCCATCTTCGTTCGGAAACAGCGCTGCGAGCAACGCAGACTGGCCATCGGCACGGACCGAGACCAGCGCGTTGACCTGCTCCCACGCTGCCTCGCCGCCGGCGCATCGTCCAGCCGGGGTCGGGAAGTCAGGCGTCGGTTCCCAGACGCCACCGCGCTCGCGGAGGACGAGGACCTGCGCGTTGCGGCCGGGCCAGAGCGACGGGTTGGACTCCATCCACTGCGTCGTTCCGGCGTAGAGGGCCCCGTCGTGCCCTTCGAGGGCTTGGATCTCCGTCCCGAACGTGGAGCACGAGACCGCAGGATCAGGGCAGTCCGGCGAGTAGCTCAGGACGGGCGCAGCAGTCTGCCCCGCCGCCGACCCGACCAGAGACGCGAGGAGACAGATGCGGAGGGCGATCGGCATGGCGGCGCAGGGCGGCTGGCTGGACCCGAAGGTGCACGTGCGACGGTCACAGCCGTGTCACGGCGCTGCGTCGATTTCACCTCCCGCTGGCGACGGGACGCCAGCCGCCAGATCAGGCGCCAGCAGGTAGATCGGGTGCCAGCAGGTAGATCGGGTGCCAGCAGGTAGATCGGGTGCCAGCAGGTAGATCGGGTGTCAGCAGGTAGATCGGGTGCCAGCAGGTAGATCGGGTGCCAGCAGGTAGATCGGGTGCCAGCAGGTAGATCGGGTGCCAGCGGGGCGCTACTTCCGCTTGAAGCTCAGCGTCAGCGGGACGCCCTCGAAGCCGAACGCCTCGCGCAGCCGGTTCTCCAGGTAGCGCCGGTAGCTCTCTTTGACGCCCTCCGGGTGGTTGCAGAAGAACGCGAACACCGGCGGCTCGTCGCGAACCTGGCTGGCGTACTTGACCTTGACGTACTGGTTGCGGTGCGACGGCGGCGGCTGGCGGCGGACGGCGGCTTCCAGCACCTCGTTGAGCCGGGCCGTGGGGACGCGCTGCTTGCGCTCGTCGTAGACACCGAGTGCGATGTCCAGCACCTTCTCGGCACGCTGGCCCGTCAGCGCCGACGCGAACACGACGGGCACGAAGTCGAGGAGGCCCAGACGGTCCTTGATCGCGGCCTCCATGTCGCGCGCGGTGTTGGTCTCCTTGTCGACGAGGTCCCACTTG
>JBCDLV010000424.1:0-2707 GCA_038744895.1 Bacteroidota bacterium
CCTCGACCTCCCGACCGACGCCGCCAGCCCTGCGCCCAAGCACTACGTCGCCGTGGCCGGCAACATCGGCGCCGGCAAGAGCACCCTGACCCAGATCCTCGCCGACGCCTTCGGCTGGCAGCCGTTCTTCGAATCCGTTGACGACAACCCCTACCTCGCTGACTTCTATGGCGACATGCGGCGGTGGAGCTTCAACCTTCAGGTGTTCTTCCTGTCGAGCCGGTTCAAGCACCAGAAGGAGATCGAGGCTGTCGCGGGATCCGTGGTCCAGGACCGGAGCATCTACGAGGACGTCGAGATCTTCGCCCGCAACCTCCATGACATGAAGCTCATGGACGACCGCGACCACGAGAACTACGTCGACCTGTTCTCGATCATGACGGGTTACCTGCGGCCACCGGACCTGCTGGTCTACCTCCGCGCGGGCGTCCCGACGCTCGTCCGCCACATCCAGGCGCGCGGCCGCGAGTTCGAGGCGTCGATCCGGCTCGACTACCTGGAGCGTCTCAACGAGCTCTACGAGGACTGGATCGACCGGTACCCGCATCCCAAGCTGGTCATCGAGACCGACGGCCTGGACTTCGTGAGCCAGGACGAGGACCGGTACGAGATTCTGAGCCGGATCGAGAGCCGCCTGTTCGGGCTGTTCCCGGTCGGCAGCTAGACCATGCGCAGGGTCGCCGCGCTGGCCCTGCTGGCGACGCTCGCCGCCGTCGAGCTCCGCGCGCAGCCCGCCGACTCGACCGGCGTCCCCGCGCGTCCCGCCGACTCGCTGGCCGTGCCCTTGGAGCCCCTGCCGCCAGCGGAGCCCGTCGTGCTGCGCGACCCGCTGGCGCCCTTCGGGCCGGCGCCTGGCAGCCTCGTGACGCCCGTCCCTGCCGTGACGCCCGCGCTGGGGCTCCAGTCGCTCCTCGACGGTCCCGTCCCTGGAGCAGCCGGGAGCGGCCGCCAGCCGGCCGTGTTCGCCTACGCCCTCAGCGCGCCCGGTCGGTTCGGCGGCACGTCGCTCGACGGTCTCGACCCGTCGTCACCGACGCTTACCCTGGACGGCCGTCCGCTCGACGGCCTGGTCACGGGCGCTCCTCGGCTGGACCTGCTTCCGCTGGCGATCCTCGGGCCGCTTCGGATGGCCGACGGCGCGCTCGGCCGTACCACCAGCCTGCACGCGACGACGCGCGACGTCCGGCTCGGGGTGCCGGTGACGGAGCTCCGCTACCTCGGCGGAGGCGTGGGGACGCGTCACGCCAGCGGGACGCACGCCCAGACCCGGCGGGCGCCGGCTGCGTTGGGAGGGGAGGAGGGACGCCTCACGCTGACGGGCCACGCCTCGAACCGCGCGGTCGATGGCCCGCTGGCGGGCGCGCAGCTTCGGCACACCGACGCGATGGCGCGGGTGCTGCTCACACGTCCGGGCGCCGTGGTCGAGGTCGGCGGGCTCTACGCGGATCGCACCGAGGGTGCGCGGTCCGGCGTGGTCGCCGCCTCGGGACGCTCGCCGACCGCGCTGTTCGACCTCGCGACGGTCGACGTGCGGAACCCGTCGGCGACGCGGCGGTCGATCCGCGCGGAGGCGTGGATGCGCACGCGTCTCGCCTTGGCGTCGGTGCCGACGGAGGCGGGCGTCTCCGTGACGTCGCAGCGGCTTATCTACGCGATCAGTGGCGACTCGGCGCGTGCCAACGGGGCCCGGCTGGCGGCCTTCGTCGAGCAGCCGGCCGTCCTGGGCGCCCACCGCCTGCACGCGCGCCTGGACGTGACCTCCGACGCGGCGCTGGAACCGGCCACGACGGCCGTCCCTGCTGGCGGGCGCCTCGGCCTCCACGCGATGCTGGCCGACTCGCTCCGCATCGGCCCAGCAGAGGTCGCCGCGCAGGTCGGAGTGCACCGCGTCGGAGACGAGACCTGGCCGTCCGGTGCGCTGCGCCTGGGCCTGGGGCCTCTGAGCGCGGGCGTCCGCCTCGGCGCGCGCGCGCCCTCCGCGCTTCGGCGGGCGGGTCTCGATACCCTCATCGTCCCGCTGGCGGGCGGACTCGAACGCACGCTGGCCGTAGACGTCGGCGTCCACGGCCGCGTGGCCGACTGGCGGTTCGTGCTCCGGGCGTTTGGCGACGAGACGCGCGACGGCCACCACCTCGCCGATCAGGGCGATTCGCTCGTCGTCGCCGTGACCGCCGAGGGCGCGCTGCGCCAGCTGGGCGCTTCCGTGGAGGTCGGCTGGCGGGAGCGGACGCGCCGGGGCGTGTACGGTCGGATCGGAGGGACCATCCGCCAGATGCTCGACCCGCCGACCGAGCTTGCCGAGCGCATCGACGCCGCGCTGCCGAGGGCGTGGGGCCGTGTCCGGGTCGGCGTGCGGGCGGAGGACGTGGGCGACGTGCTCGACCTCGATCTTGCGGTCGTCGCCAGCGGGTGGACGGCGTTTCGGAGCCGCCTCGTCGAGCCGGCCACGGGTGTGCTGGTGCTCCCCGAGCCAGGTGCGGCCCTGGGCATCGACCTCCCGGCTCGCGGCACCGTCGGCGCGTCCGCCACGGCGACGTTCAGCGCGCGGACCTCGCTGTTCCTCCGCTACGACAACGCGCTAGCCGAGCGGCTGTACGATGGCGCGATCGTCACCCAAGGGGAGCCGCTGGCGCCCGCTGTCCTGCGCTTCGGCGTGTTCTGGGCGCTGCTGAACTAGGGGACGGAGGACCGAGGACGGGAGACCGCC
>JBCDLV010000425.1:0-2687 GCA_038744895.1 Bacteroidota bacterium
CGCTGCGTGATGGCCTCGTTGAACCGGCTGGCGACGACCGCGTAGCGCGCGCCATCGGGCGAGACGAGGTGGCCTTCGTAGGAGGTGGCTGGCATGGCCGCAAGGTACAGCCCGCCAGCAGGCGCGCAGGTCCACGCCGGAGGCCCCTCCGTAGCTTCGCGGCATGCTCACGCCGGCCCCACACGGCGTGCCCAGCCACCTTCCGGCCGGCGCGACCCTCCCCGCCCTCCCCCCCTCCGTGCCCCGAAAGGCGTACCCCCGCTGGACGGTCGCGCTGGGCCGGTGGGTCCTCCGCGTGCTCGGCTGGCGCTTCGTGGGCGGCTTCGCCGATATGCCGCGCCAGGTCCTCGTCGGGGCGCCCCACACCTCCAACTGGGACGGCATCGTGGGGTTTGCCGCTGCAGCGGTGGCGGGCGTCGGGTTCAACGTGCTCGCCAAGCGCCAGCTGTTCGTGGGCCCACTCGGGTGGCTCCTCCGCATCTTCGGCGGCGTGCCCGTCGACCGGAGCGAGTCCGGTGGCCTCGTCGGCCGCGCTGTGGAGGTACTCACGACGGATCGGCCCGCCATCATCACCATCACGCCGGAGGGCACGCGCGGCGCCGTCGACCGCTGGAAGACCGGCTTTCATCGCATCGCCGTCGCGGCCGAGGTGCCTATTGCCGTCGCCGCGCTCGACTGGGGGCGTAAGCAGATCGGCGTCGTCGGCACCCTCGTGCCCTCGGGCGATCTCGACGCCGACCTGGCCGCGATCGGCGCACTCCTGGAAGGCGTCGAGGGCAAGCACCCCGACCGCGGGACCCTGCCTCCGCACCCGCTGGTGCAGACCGCCGATGGCGCAGACCGGCCAGGGCCATGATCGACCGGCTCGACCACCTCGTTCTCACGGTCCGCGACACCCGCGCGACGGTCGCCTTCTACAGCGACGCGCTCGGCATGGAGGAGGTCACGTTCGGGGCTGGGCGCACAGCGCTTCGGTTCGGCGACCAGAAACTCAACCTGCACGAAGCCGGCCGTGAGATCGACCCCAAGGCGGCCCTCCCGACCCCGGGATCGGCCGACCTGTGCTTCGTCACCTCGCTTCCGCTCGACGACGCGGTCGACCGGCTCCGCAGCGCAGGCATCGACATTCTCCTGGGGCCCGTCGGCCGGACCGAGGCCACCGGGCCGATCCAGTCGGTCTACGTCCGCGACCCCGACGGCAACCTGGTCGAGATCTCGACCTACGTGTCGTAGCCGATCCCGCTGGCGCCAGCGGGCTAGCCCGCGTCGTGGGCCGTCTCCGCGCCGAGGGGTCCTGCTGGCGGGCCCCCCGCGCCGGGCTTGCCTTCGAGGTCGTTCCGATAGAGCCGCGTCGTGGGGTAGGCCAGGTCGATGTCGTCGCGCTCGTCGAGGCGGTCCAGGATCGACTCCCACACGTCCTGCTCGCTACCGCGGACGCGCCGCGGCGAGACGAGGTAGCGCATCGTGAGCTGGACGCCCTCGCCCACGACGCTCGTGTAGACGGTCGGCGTGAGCTTGGAGTAGAAGATGAAGTACTCCCGCGCGGCGCGGCGGAGCGTCCGCTCGGCGTCCTCCGACAGCACGACGGCGCACTCCGCAGCGACGTCCAGGAGGATCTGCTTGGCGGCCCGCCAGTCGCTCTCGAACGTCACCACGACCGGCACCTCGTGCCACACGTAGGCGAACGTCGCGGTGTGGTTCACGACGGAGTCCGAAAAGACCCACCCGTTGGGGAGGTGGACGATCCGCCCGGTCGACTGCCCCGCGCCCGTCACCGTGCCCACCTGGAGCAGCGAGAACTGAAACACGCGCTGGTCGATCACGTCGCCGGTGTGGCCGCGGATCGTCACCCGGTCGCCCGTCGCGAACGGCCGTCGCCACAGGATGAACGCCCACCCCGCCAGGTTGACGAGCGGGTCCTTCAGCGCGATCGCCAGACCGGCCGTCAGCAGGCCCAGGAACGTCCCGACCGAGCCGAGGTCGCCGATCCACACGCGGAACAGCGCCAGCACGACCACGACGGCGGCGACGTAGGACGTGGTCTTGCGCCAGCGGTACAGCTGGCGAATGTTGTCCGGCGCGCGGCGGCGGATGATGGCCAGCACCACGCGCCGCAGCACCAGGACAAACGCCAGGATGAGGACCGTGTAGACGAGGTCCTCGGCGACAGGCTCGCTCACGCCCAAAGCCCCTTCGATCCAGCCCACGACGGGGCCGAACATCCCGTCGGGCGTCTCGGCCGGCGGACGGGTGACCACCGCTGAGGAATCGGGGCTGGACTGGCGCATGACGCAGAGTACGCCGACGCTGGGATCTCAGGGGCTCGATGTGGCGGCCGGCACCGTCGGGCGAGGGGTTGCGCCAGCACCCGTCACGCGATGCCGGTCACGCAGCGCCGGTTGCTCTGTTGAAAAGCTCACCGCAGGAGTCATCCTGAGCAGATGCGAAGGATCTCAGCGCCAGCGGTGCCGCCCTTCGCGGCCGGTCACGAAGGCGTAGGCCTGTCCTCTGAGATCCTTCGACTGCGCTACGCTTCGCTCAGGATGACGAGACAAGGAGCCTCTCAACAGAGCAGGCGCCGGTCAGCGTCGGGCGGCGGCCAGGGCCTCGCGAGCGCGGGCGGTCGCGGCATCGTCGCGGCCCCACTCGGTCTCCAGGGTCTCGACCGCTGGCGCCAGCAGGGCCTC
>JBCDLV010000426.1:0-2682 GCA_038744895.1 Bacteroidota bacterium
CGGCCTCCGCTGGCGTCCGTGGCTACCTGGAACGAGTGGGTCTCGCAGCCGCCGCTGTACTGGACCGCGACACTCAGCACGCCGTCGTCGAGCGAGACCGACCCGTCGACCACGGTGTAGTCGAACCCGAACGGGGCCTCGTCCAACTGGGCGGATCCGGCCGCCGACTCAGAGTCGCAGGCCGCCAGGGCGGGGAGAAGAAAAAGGGAGAGGATGAACAGCCGCATAGCGCTGGGGGGAGGAGAGACCTCAACGTAGAGCGCCGCCAGGTCTCCCCCTGGCCCGTTGTCGTGGCTCCACCGAACACCTTGCCTCCGCTGGCGTCGCCTGTCCTGGAGGGTCAGCGGAGGGTGTGCAATGGGCTGTCGCCCTGGATGAGGGTGTCCGCGCCGGCCAGGTCTCCGCTAGCGGGTCGGGTTGCTCGGGTACGTCGTGCCGTCGAACCGCAGCGCCACCGCCCTGGGCGCCGCGCCGCCCCCGCCAACGTGGACGATGAGGTCGCGCCAGCCGTTCGTCCGTGCCCTCGACGCGAGGATGGGCAACTGCGTGACGGTATGCCGGCTGATGACCCGGAAATCCTGCGCTCCGGGCTGGATCACGAGAAGCGTGCAGCCGCCACTACCGCACGCACCTGGTCCCACCATGTAGGCCAGCCCTTCGTCGGTTCCGTCGCCGTCGAGGTCTGCGAACGCGCGGAGGTACCGAACGTCGTCGCGGTCCCGGTAGAGGTCCTGGAGCGCCCGCGCCAAGAGATGCGCAGGATCGTCTGGCATGAGCTGATCCCCACCAGAGCGCACTCCGCTGGCGTCACCGTAGGGCGGCGACGAGCAGGCCACCAGGGAAAGAAGCAGGACCAGAACACGCATCGCGAACCGTGGCATGGGACAAGCAACCGCTTTGCCGGGTGTCGGAATGGAGAATCCTCAGGATTGGCCGGAAGGGGGCGTGACTAGGTTCCGCTACCCCCACACGTAGAGCGTGCCTCCACTTCCCATCCCGGACCTCCCCGTCACGGACCCTGTCCTGATCGTGGCGATCACGATGGGGATTCTGCTCCTCGGTCCGCTCCTCTTCGAGCGGTTGCGGATGCCAGGCCTCGTGGGTCTGATCGCTCTGGGTGCGGTGGCCGGCCCGAGCGTCACGGGGCTGCTGGAGCGCGACGCCACGTTCGTGCTCCTCGGCACGTTTGGCCTGCTGTACCTCATGTTCATGGCGGGCATCACGCTCGACCTGGCCGAGTTCGCCCGCCAGCGGGGCCGCGCGCTCGCCTTCGGGGCGCTCTCGTTCGCTCTCCCGATGGGGCTGGCGCTGCTGCTGGCGCCCAACGTGCTCGGCTACGAGCTGACGGCTGCCGCCCTGCTGGGCAGCATCGTGGGCAGCCACACCCTGCTGGCGCTGCCGCTGGCGGGACGCCTGGGCATCGGCAAGAACAAGGCGCTCGTGATCGCGACGGGCGCCACGCTCGTGACGGACATCCTGTCGCTGCTCATCCTGGCCATCGTCCAGGGGCTCGCCAGCGGAGAGGCGGACGCGCAGTTCTGGATCGCATTCGCGATCAAGGCCGCCGTGTGGGGCGTGGCCGTGCTGGTTCTGCTCCCGAGGGCTGCGCGGGCGTTCTTCCGCCGCGTCCGCCGCGAGGACGATGCCGCCTTCGCGTTTCTGCTGGCGTGCGTCTTCTTCGCCGCGTGGACGGCCTCGCTGGCCGGGCTGGCGCCCATCATCGGTGCGTTCCTGGCCGGCATCGCCCTGAACCCGTTGATCCCGAAGCAGAGCCCGCTGATGACGCGGCTCCGATTCATCGGCGATGCTTTCCTGGTTCCCTTCTTCCTCGTCTCGGTCGGCCTCCTCGTGGATGTGCGGGTGCTGGGCGCGCTGGAGGTGTGGGGGCTGGCACTCCTGTTCACCGGCATCGTGGTCGTGGGCAAGGGGAGCGCCGCCCTGCTGGGTATTCCGCTGTTCGGCTTTACCCGAAACGAGGGGCTGACCGTGGCAGGCCTCACGTTCCCGCAGGCCGCCGCGACGCTGGCCGTCACCCTGATCGGGTTCGACATCGGCCTGTTCTCACAGACGGCCGTCAACGCGGTCGTCCTCGTGATCGTGCTGACGTGCCTAATCGGCCCGAGCCTGCTCCAGGCGTTCGGCCGAAAGGTGGCCCTCGCCGAAGCCGACGAGCCCTACGAGCCGGCGTCGGCGCCGGAGCGGATCCTCGTCCCGCTGGCGAACCCTGACACCGCCGAGGACCTGATGGAGCTGGCGCTTCTGCTGCGGAGCCCCCAGAGCGAGGAGCCCATCTTCCCGATCGCCGTCGCCCGCGGCGGTGCCGACGAGGCCGAGAACGTGGCCGAAGCCGAGCGGCTGATGGAGCGCGCCGTGCTGCACGCGACCGCTGCCAGCGTGCCCGTGACGCCCACCGTTCGCATCGACGACAACCCCGTGCGCGGCATCTCCAGAGGCGCCCGCGAAGTGCGGGCGTCGGAGATCGTCGCCGGCTGGAACGGACAGCGGTCGCCGGGGGCCCTCGTCTTCGGGCACGTGATCGACGGCGTGCTCCAGGAGAGCCGCGCGATGGCGATGGTGGTTCGCTCCGCGGCCCCGCTGGCGGCTGCCAAGCGACTCGTGGTTCTGGTGCCGCCGCTGGTGTATCGGGAGCCCGGCTTCGCCCGCGCAGCCCGTGCCCTGAAG
>JBCDLV010000427.1:0-2679 GCA_038744895.1 Bacteroidota bacterium
CCCCGAACCCCGAACCCCGAACCCCGAACCATGAAATTCGTCGACTACGTCACCGTCACCGTCCGCAGCGGGCGGGGGGGAGCGGGAAGCGCCCACTTCCGCCGCGAGAAGTACGAGCCGATGGGCGGGCCCGACGGCGGCGACGGCGGCGCGGGCGGATCGGTGCTCCTCGAAGCGGACCCACAGCTCTACACGCTCCTGGACCTTCGCTACAACCGCCACCACTTCGCGAAGGCCGGCGAGCCCGGCGCGGGACAGGGGAAGAGCGGAAAGTCAGGGGAGGACATCGTGCTGCGAGTCCCACTCGGGACCGTCGCCAAGGATGGAGAGACCAGCGCGGTGATCGGCGAGATCGTCTCCGCTGGCGATCGAGTGGTGCTCGCGCAGGGCGGCCGAGGCGGCCTCGGCAACACGCACTTCAAGAGCTCTACCAACCAGGCACCGCGGTACGCACAGCCTGGCGAGTCCGGGGAGGAGCGGGACGTGACCTTGGAGCTCAAGCTCCTGGCCGATGTCGGCCTCGTCGGCTTTCCCAATGCGGGGAAATCGACGTTGGTGAGTGCGCTGAGTGCTGCCAAGCCCAAAGTCGCCGACTACCCGTTCACGACGCTCGAACCCAACCTCGGGATGGTCTACCTCGGCGATTGGCGCTCGTTCGTCGTCGCCGACATCCCCGGGCTGATCGAAGGCGCTAGCGAAGGACGGGGCCTCGGCCACCAATTCCTCAAACACGTCGAGCGCAATGCCGTCCTGCTGTTCTGCGTCGCGGCGGACGCCGAGGACCCCGGTGGCCGCTATGCAACGCTCCTCGCGGAGTTGGAAGCCTTCAGTCCGGAGCTGCTCGAAAAGCCGCGCCTGGTGGCCCTGACCAAGATGGACATCGTAGGTCCCGACCTGGCAGAGGCGTGGGTGGCGGAGGTGCGCAAGGGGTTCCCAGCCGACGCGACCGTGCTGCCGATCTCTGCCGTCGCCCGAAAAGGCCTGGACCCTCTCAAAGAAGCGCTCTGGTCGTTCGTCGAGGACGAGCGCGGGTAGCCGAGCGCATCCCGAGGCGACGCGTGGATGCGTTCGGGATCGCCCTAAAAGGCGTCTAGCGGAGCCTCCGCGACCAGCAGGAGAGACAGCGGCGCGTCGCCAGCGGGCGCCAGCGGTTCGATGACGTCGATGACGGCGAAGCCTGCGCCTGTCAGGACGCGAACCCACGACCCGAACGTGCGGAAGTACCACGGCATCGGCTCGAAGCTGCCGCCGAAGGACGTGAAGGTCTCCTCGCGCCAGCCGTCCCGGTAGGGGCCGCCGACCGTCGCTGGATGGACCGTCTGGATGTACACGCGGCCTCCGGGAGAGAGCGCGCGTCGAACCGCACGGAGGATGCCACCCGGCGCGTCGTCGAGGAGTGCGAAGTTGAAGACCGCAGCCTCGTAGGGGCCGCCGAGCCGACTCGGGTCGAGACCGGCGTCGTCGAAGGAGAGCACGTCATAGGAGCCACCGGCGTCGCGTGCCGCCGAGACGAGCGGCTCGCTGGCGTCGACCCCGTGCGTCTCGGCTCCGAGCGCGGCGAGTGCCCGGCAAAGCCACCCCTCGCCGCACCCGACGTCCAGCACGCGCCCCGCTGGCGGGAGGCTGCGAACGACAGCTTCCACGATGGCCGCATCCGTTCCGCTCTCGCGGCTCGGAATGGTGCCTTCGCGGACGGCGTGCGTCCACGCGTCGGCGTTGGCGTGCCACGATTGGCGGAGACGGCTGGGGAGATCAGACACCATGTGCTGAGCAGGAGCGGCGACAAAGTATCGGTCGGAGCTCACAGGGCTACAGGCGGTGACGCTAGGTTGCAGGGGTGGACCTGTTCGATCCTGAATCCAGTCGTCAACTCGCGACGCCCGACGGCATTGAGCGTCGTGCGCTGATTGCCCTGTCGTTGGTGCCCGGCGTGGGCCCAGGCCGCGTCCGCGCCCTGCTGGCGGCGCTCGGAAGCGCCACGGCGGTGTTCGAGGCACCCGCTCACCGACTCGTCCGCGCCGAGGGCGTCGGCCGCCAAACCGCCGAGGCTATCGCTTCCTGGAGCGACCACGCCGAGGTCGATCGCCAACTGGACCGTGCCGATCGCATCGGCGCGCGCCTGGTGGCCTTCTCCGACGACGAGTATCCCGACCTGCTCCGCCGGATCTACGACCCGCCGGCGTTCCTCTGGGTCCGCGGACAGTTCACGGAGGCCGACGGCCTGGCCGTCGCCGTCGTGGGGACGCGCCGGGCGTCTGACGGTGGGCGCCGTGCTGCTGAGGCGTTCGCCAGCGGGCTCGCGGATGCCGGAGCCACGGTCGTGAGCGGTCTGGCCTACGGCATCGACGTCACGGCGCATCGTGCGGCGTTGGACACGGGCGGGCGGACGATCGCCGTGCTGGGGTCGGGCGTCGATGTGATCTACCCGGCGCGGCACAAGGATGTCGTGCATCGCATCCTCGACCAGGATGCCGGCGCCGTGGTGTCCGAGTTGCCTCTCGGCGCGGCGCCCGATGCGCCCAACTTCCCACGTCGAAACCGGATCGTCTCCGGCCTGAGCCTCGCGACCGTCGTCGTGGAGGCCCACGAGAAGGGCGGGGCCCTCCTCACGGCCGGTATCGCCGTCGAGCAAAACCGCGACGTGTTCGCCGTCCCCTCGTCCGTATTCGCGGCGGCGCA
>JBCDLV010000428.1:0-2662 GCA_038744895.1 Bacteroidota bacterium
ACGAGACAAGGAGCCTCTCAACAGAGCAGGCGCCGGTCAGCGTCGGGCGGCGGCCAGGGCCTCGCGAGCGCGGGCGGTCGCGGCATCGTCGCGGCCCCACTCGGTCTCCAGGGTCTCGACCGCTGGCGCCAGCAGGGCCTCCGCGCCGGAGGCGTTGCCCTGGGCGAGCAGCACGGCGCCCAGCTCGGCGCGCGCCTCCGCCAGCTCGGGCGCGTCGGCGTCCAGGGCGGACTCGCGGATCGACACGGCCTCGCGGAGGAGTGTCTCGGCCTCGTCCACTGTTCCACGCTCAGCGAGGGTCCCTCCGAGCCCGACCAGCGACGTCGCGACGCGCGGATGGTCGTCGCCGAAGGCCTCGCGGTAGCCGGCCAGGGAGCCTCGGTACAGCCGCTCCGCCTCGGCCATCCGGCCTGCGGACCGTGCCAGGCTGGCGCGGTTGGCGCCAATCTGGTCCAGGATCCAGTGGTCCGGCGGGAATGCCTCGCGCACGATCGCCTCGGCCTCGTCAAACCTCTCTGCCGACTCGCGGAGGCGCCCGATCTGCTGGAGGTGTGATGCCTGTGCGAGCATGATCTGGGCTGTCGTCGGGTGCGCCTCGCCGAGCGTCGAGCGTGCATGCGACACGCCGACCTCGTAGCGGGCGAGGGCGGCATCGGGATCGGAGCGGCGGAGCGCATTCCCCTGGCTGACCGCGACGTTTGCGAGCACGGGGTGCTCCGGCGCGATCGTCTCCAGGATGCGCTGCGACTCGCCGAGGGACGCCAGGGCCGCCTCGGCATCGCCGCTGTTCATCTGGGCAATCGACAGGTTGATGAGCGTGAACGCGATGCGGAGGTGGTCGGGCCCATAGAGCGCGCGGTACTCGTCGCGGGCTCGCTCGCCAGCGGCGACGGCATCGTCGAGCCGGCCCAGTTGGGCGTAGGTGTTGGCGAGGTTGGCGAGCGCATTGGCCGTGCGCTCGTCGCCAGCGGGCAACCGTCCTTCGTACACGTCGAGCGCAGCCTCCAACTCGGTGGCCGCCGTCTCCGACTCGCCCATGGCCTGGAGGATCACGCCCCGGTTGGCACGCGCCTCCGCCGTCGCGGGGTCGCGCTCTCCCAGTTGGTCCCGGTAGAGGCGGTACGACTCCTGGGTGACCGAGTCGGCCTCGGGGAAGCGGCCGAGGTCGTAGAGCAGGAAGCCCAGCCGGCGGAGGTAGGTGGCTGTGGTCGTGTCTCGCCCCCCGGTAGCCTCGCGCTGGGACGCCAAGGCACTCGTGAAGAGCGGCTCAGCGGCATCGAACAGGCCGAGCGTGGCATACACGGAGCCGATCGTGGAGAACATCTCCCCACGGCGCGCCGGCTGGTCGGCGAGGGTCGTGTCGAGGCGGACGGCGGCGCGGTCGAGCACCTCGCGGACCGTCAGCGTGTCGCCGCGGGCCGCGTTCGGGTCGGACGACCGGAAGAGGCCGAGGATGAACCCGTTCATGTCCTCAGCGCGGTCGCGCTCCTCGGCGGCCACCTGGGCCTGCCACGCGACGGCGCCGACGCCGACCACCGACAACACGGCGACGGCCGCCGCGGTCGCCACGCCCGCCCGATGACGGCGCACGAACGTCCGCAGGCGGTAGCCGACCGAGTCGGGCCGCGCGAGCACCGGCAGGTCGTCGAGGTAGCGCCCGAGGTCGGCGGCGAGGGCGGCGGCGCCGTCGTAGCGGCGCTCTGGCTCCTTGCGGAGCGCCTTCAGCACGACGTCGTCGAGGCCGTCCGCCAGCTGGCGGCGGAGGCGCGACGGCTCGGTGGCGCGCGCGGCGCTCCGGGCCTCGGCATCCTCCGCTGACGTGACGGCGGTGGACGGGGCCGTGGGCGACTCCTCCAGGATGATCCGCTCGACCTCGCGCTGGGCGCGCTCCGCCAGCCGGTACGGCCGGACGCCCGTCAGCAGCTCGTAGAGGAGCACGCCGAGCTGGTACACGTCGGTCGTCGTCTGGACGGGCGTCCCGGTGACCTGCTCCGGCGCGGCGTACTCCGGCGTGAGGAGCCGCTGGCCCGTGCGCGTCTGCACCTCCTCGGGGTCGTCGGCGAGCATCTTGGCGATGCCGAAGTCGAGCAGCTTGACCTGCGGACGCCCGTCGGCGCCGTCGGCGACGAGGATGTTGGACGGCTTGAGGTCGCGGTGCACCACCAGCCGCTGGTGGGCGGCCTGGACGCCCGCGCACACCTCCTGGAACAGCGCCAGCCGCTGGCGCACCGACAGCTGGCGTGCGTCGGCGTAGGCCGTGATCGGCTCGCCCTCGACGTACTCCATCGCCACGAAGGGCCGTCCGTCCTCGGAGGCGCCGCCGTCGAGGAGCCGCGCGATGTTGGGGTGGTCCAGGGACGCCAGGATCTGGCGCTCCGCGCGGAAGCGGCGTAGCACGTCGTCGGTGTCGAGGCCGCGGCGGACCAGCTTCAGCGCCACCCACTGCTCGAAGGCGCCGTCGGCACGCTCGGCGAGGTAGACCGTGCCCATGCCGCCCCGGCCTAGCACGCGGTCGATGCGGTACGGCCCGATCTGCTCCGGCACCCCGCTGGCGCCGGGCTCGTCGGAGGGCTCCGCCAGCGGGGCGCGCTCCAGGATCGTCGGGTCCTCGGCGTGGGACGCCAGCAGCGCCTCCACCTCGGCGCGGTCCTCGGTGTCCAGG
>JBCDLV010000429.1:0-2639 GCA_038744895.1 Bacteroidota bacterium
ATCGGCCAGGGGTTCAAGAAAATCCGCCTGCCGACCATCACGGGGTATCTGTTCGCGGGCGCGCTGGTGGGCTCCTTCGGCCTGGAGTTCCTGCCCTCCGCCGCCGCCGAGAGCCTTCGGTTCGTGGACGAACTGTCGCTCGCGGTGATCGCGTTCGTCGCCGGGAGCGAGCTGTTCCTGCCCGAGATCCGCCGTCGCCTCCGGCCGATCCTCTTCAACACGGGCGGCATCCTCGTCGCCACGTTCACGCTGGTGTCGGCCACCGTCTACGCGCTGACGTCGGTCCTCCCGTTCACCGAGGGCTGGGCCTTCGAGGCCCGGCTGGCGACGGCGCTCTTGGGCGGGGCCGTCCTGCTGGCGCTGTCGCCGCCCTCGACCATCGCCGTCATCAAGGAAGTCCGCGCGCGAGGCCCGTTTACGCGCACGGCGCTCGGCGTGACCGTGCTGATGGACGTGGTCATCATCGTCCTGTTCGCCGTGGCGACCTCCATCGCCAGCGCGCTGCTGACCGGGACCGGCCTGACGCTGGCATTCGTGGGCCTGCTGGCGCTCGACCTGTCGCTGGCGGGAGGGATCGGCGTGGTCACGGGGCGCCTGCTGACGGCCGTGCTGGCGAGGCCCTGGCCGCGCCTCCTCAAGACCGCCCTGGTGCTCGCGATCGGCTTCGGGGTGTACGAGCTGGCCGCCTGGGTCAAAGTCGAGAGCCTCGCCCGGTTCGGGTTCGAGGTCTACATCGAGCCGCTTCTGATCGCCATGATCGGCGGGTTCATGGTGACCAACTACACGGCGTTCCGGGACGAGTTCGAAGAGATCCTCCACGACGTGGGGCCGGCGGTCTACGTCGCCTTCTTTACGATCACCGGGCTGGCGCTCAAGCTCGACATCCTGTGGGCCACGCTTCCGTTCGCCGCGGCCCTCTTCGCCGTGCGCGTGGTCGGGATCGGGATCGGCGCCGCCAGCGGGTCCGCGCTCGCGGGCGAGCCCGCGGCGACGCGGCGGTTCTCGTGGATGGCCTTCATCACGCAGGCGGGCATCGCGCTCGGGCTGGCGCGCGAGGTAGCCGTGCAGTTCCCCGACCTGGGGACGGCCTTCGCCACGCTCATCATCTCGGTGGTCGTGCTGAACGAGATCTTCGGCCCGCTCTTCCTGAAGGCGGCGCTGCGCAAGGCCGGCGAGACCAACGAGCCCGGTACCGCGCCGGAGGAGACGGCCCGTGACGTGCTGGTGCTCGGAGTCGAGGGTCAGTCGGTGGCGCTGGCTCGCGCGCTCGGGCGCGAGGGCTGGACCGTCGTCTTGGCCGATCCCGACGCGGAGCACGTGGAGCGCCTGGCCGCTGAGGACGTGGACGAGCGCCACATCCCGGCCGTCCGCGACGACGTGCTGGACGGCCTCATTACCGAGCGCACGGCCGCCGTCGTCGCGCTCCTGGCCGACGACGACCAGAACCTGCTGGCGCTCCGGTTCGCTGCCGAGCGCCACGGCATCGAGCGCCTGGTCGTTCGGCCCGGTGGCCGCGACCACCTCGGCGACTTCGAAGAACTCGGCGCCTTCGTCGTGGACCCCGGATCGGCGCTGGTCACCTTCCTGGAGCAGGCGGTCCGCGCGCCGCAGTCGGCGGCGCTGTTCCTGCGGCGCCAGGCGGGCCGGGAGGTCGTGCAGCTTCGCGTGACCAACCGCGAACTCGACGGCATCCCGCTGCGCCAGCTGAGGCTCCCGCTCGACGTGCTGTTCCTGGAGGTCACGCGCGACGGCAGCACGGTCGTGCCCAGCGGCCACACGGTCCTCCGGCTCGGCGACGAAGTCACGCTCGTGGCCGAGGAGGCCTCACTCGACGCCGTCCGCCTGCGGCTCGGGAGCTAGAGACCGCGGCACCGCCCCGCGTACGAGTCGTGGTACGAGCCATGGCCCGCTGGCGGATGCTAGATCGGGAGTGGCGACCCCGAGCGAAGCTGGCTGAGGAGCGAGGCCACATCGGTCGTGCGTGCCCGCTCCTGGATCGCCGGCCGGTGCTCGGCGTACAGCTCCCGACCATTCGCCAGCTGGCGGTCGAACAGCGCGCGGAGGTCGACTGCGCTGAGGCTTCGGCCACCGGCGTAGTAGGCCTTGGCGGCGTGGCCCAGGGCGTAGGTCGCGGCAAACTGGAATGTCGAGCCAGCCGCAGCCTTGGCCGCCTTCTTGGCCTTCTTGCGCGTCTTCTTGCCGAGGACCGGCCGGAGCGCACCGCCCGCGAGCCCGCCGAGGAGTCCTCGTGCATACGTCTCGACCACCTGCGACGTGAGGCCGAGCCCGACGGCGCCGAGCAGTTCCTTTGCCTTCGCAGCGTCGAGCGCGTGCCCGAAGTGCTGCCCGATGCGGTACACCATCTTGGTCTGCATGGGGACCACCGCAAGCGTCGCCAGCTTCTGCGGCAGAAGCTCCAGGGCCCCGCTGGCGATGGCATAGCGCAGGATCATGGGATCGAGCGCAGCATCGGCATCCAAGACCGGAGGCGATACAGGAGCCGACGGAACGGGCTCCGCTGGCGGCGTCGAGACCACCGGGTCCTCAATCGGCACATCGGCGAGCGCACCGCCAGCGGAGTCGACCTCGTCGGCCGCCGCGCCATCGAGACCGAGGGCGGCACGAAGCCGACCCAGGAA
>JBCDLV010000430.1:0-2636 GCA_038744895.1 Bacteroidota bacterium
CGCCATCCTCGACGCTGACGGCCCGGCCCTCCTCCGCTGGCGCGGCGGCCGAGCGGAGTCGCTGGCGCCTCCCGTCACCCCCTCCCGACCGGCGCTCGCCTGAGCGCCCCCGGACGCATGGACGACACGACGTACTCCGACGACGACCTCGAAGCCTTCTTCGCCTCACCCGACGCCCGGAAGGCTGCGCTCGACGAGCGTCGGCCCCAGGACGCTGCGCCGAGCGGCGACGGCTCCGACGCAGACCTCGCCGCCTTCTTCGCATCGCCCGACGTGGTCCCCTCTGGCGACGGAAGCGCTGGGCCACCGCCGGATGCGCCAGCGGCCCCTCCGCGCCCGACTGGTCCCGAGGCGGCCCGTCGTCGTCGCGTGGGCCGTGCCATGGCCGTCATCCTTGGGCTGATCGGCCTGAGCGCCGCGGCAGGCCTCGGCGTCATCGCGTACCTCTCCAAGGACCTGCCGTCGCTGGAGCAGATCGAGAACCCGCGCAACCTGCTCGCCACGCAGGTCTACACGGCAGACGGCCTTGAGCTGGCGCGCTACTACGCAGGCGAGAACCGGACGTGGGTCTCACTCGACCAGATGAGCGAGTTCGTGCCGCAAGCCCTCATCGCCACCGAGGACCGCCGGTTCTACGACCACTGGGGCGTGGACATGTACGCCATCGGCGCCATCATCAAGGACTTTATCACGTCCGGCGAGGCGCGTGGCGCGTCGACGATCACGATGCAGCTGGCGCGCAACCTCTACCGCGAGGCCACCGGGTTCCGCCCCGGCGAGAAGTCGGTCATCCGAAAGGCGAAGGAGATCCTGATCGCCGTCCGCATCGAGCGGACCTACACCAAGCCGGAGATCCTGGAGGCGTACCTCAACACCGTCCCGTTCCTCTACAACGCCTACGGCATCGAAGCCGCCAGCCAGACGTTCTACTCACGTGCGGCGGCCGAGTTGGACGCCAATCAGGCAGCCACGCTCATCGGCATGCTGGCGGCCAACAGTCGCTATAACCCGTGTGTCGCTCCGGGCGGCACCTCGGCCGACTGCCTGGACGCCGACGGCGAAACGGTCGTGGTAAGCCAGAACGAGTCGGCCGTTACGCGTCGCAACGTGGTCCTGATGAACATGTACAACCAGGGCGTCCTGGACGAGACCGCCTACCGCGAGGCCCGCGAGGCCCCGATCCGGCTGGCGTTCGATGTGTACAGCCACGAGGACAACGTGGCGCCGCACTTCGCGGAGGTGTTGCGGCTCTGGTTCAAGGATTGGGCCGATGCCAACGGGTACCGCCCGTACGAGGACGGCCTCGTGATCCACACGACCATCGACAGCCGGATGCAGGAGTTGGCGAACCGGGCCGTCGCCGAGCAGATGGATATCCTCCAGGGCCGCGTGAACCGGGGCTGGGGCTCATCGGCGAACCCGTTCGGGTACTGGTGGAGCCGGAATACGGCCGTCGTCAACGAGTACATCCGCGAGACGGAGCGCTTCGCAGGCCTCACCGCTGGCGGCGCGTCCACCGAGGACGCCGTCGCCGAGCTTCGGCGTGACCAGACGTTCATGGACTCGCTCAAGACCGAGCGCACCCGCCTGGAGGCAGGCCTCATCGCGATGGACCCGCGCAGCGGCAACGTCCGCGCGTGGGTCGGCGGCGTCAACTTCGTGGCCAACAAGTACGATCACGGTGGCCAGGCGCGCCGCCAGCCGGGCTCGACGTTCAAGCTGTTTGCCTACACGACCGCGTTCAACAACGGCTACTCGCCGCGATCAGGCGCCTTCGACAGCCCGTTCACGTGGGGCAACTGGCGCCCGCGCAACTCGGGCGGCGGCTATGCGGGCTACACGTCGCTCGCCGACGCGCTGCGTGCCTCGCGGAACGTCGTGGCAGCGCGCATCACGAAGCACTTCGGTACCAGCGAGATCGCGCGCACGGCCTACCAGATGGGCATCCGCTCGCCGCTGGAGCTGCCGGAGTTCGACGCAGAGACGTGCCCGCCCTTCGAGGCCCGCAAGAACGACTGCTATGCCCGGTCGCTCGCCCTCGGTACGCAGGATGTCTCGGTGTTGGAGATGGTGGCCGCCTACGCGACGGTCGCCAACTACGGCGTCTATCACGGGCCGACCGTCGAGGAGGAGCGCCCCGCCAACCCCGACGTGCCGCCGCACATCGTGCTCGCCATCGACCGGATCGAGGACCGCTACGGCAACGTCATCGCCGACTTCACGCCGGTCGGTCGTGAGGTGCTCAACCCGTCCACCGCCTACACCACGTTCAGCGCCATGCGCGCGGTCGTGCGCGCGGGCACCGGCAAGGGCCTGTACGGCTTCCGTGGCGTGAGCGGCCTCGACGTCGCCGGCAAGACGGGAACCACCCAGGAGAACGCCGATGGATGGTTCGTCGGGATGACGCCGGAGTTGGTCGTCGGGTCGTGGACCGGGTTCGACGACCGGCGCATCAAGTATCCGTCCACCTCCGTCGGCCAGGGTGGCCGCACGGGCCTCCGCAACGTGGGTGCCTTCTACTCGCTCCTCCAGACCGAAGGCAGCGAGGACATCCGCCTCGACCCCGACCTCGACATGGAGCGGCCGGAGAACTACCAGCCTCCGACGCGGCGGAGCCGGATCGGCGAGCGTGGCTA
>JBCDLV010000431.1:0-2627 GCA_038744895.1 Bacteroidota bacterium
GCCGTCGTGGGCATCGTCGCAGCCACGCTGTTCGTGCTCGTTGCCACGCGCCAGCCGGCCCGGTCGGCGCCTCGCCGGGTGCTCCGGTTCGTCTTCGTCGGGATCGGTGCGCTCATCCTGTTCGGCGTGGTAACAGGGATTACAGACGAGGCACGTGATGGGTCGGACGCGCCCGAAGAGACCGATTGGGAAGAGGCGTGGCTGGCCGAGGAGGCGGAGATCGAGTTGGCCGATTCCGCGGCAGCGATCCGCGCGGTTCAGGCCTACGCCAGAGCCCTCTCCGCTGGCGATTCCCTCGGCGCTGATACGCTACGTGAGGAGGTGGTCCCGTTCGTCGCGGCCGCCGAGCTTCGGGATCTGCGGCGGTCCAGGGCTGAGAGCGAGGCCCTCGACGACCGCAACGAAACACTGGAAGCGGCCGCCGAGAACCCAGGCTTCCTCGACTACCTCTGGGCCATCGCGGCCGACTTCGGCATTGCGATCGGTTGGTTAGGGGTCTACGTGGTGCTCACGCTCACGCTCTGGAACGGGTACACGCCTGGAAAGCGCCTCGTGGGAATCCGCGTGGTGCGTCTGGACGGGGCCCGGATCTCGCTCCTCACGGCCTTCGACCGGCTGGGCGGGTACGCCGCAGGTCTAGTCACGGGCTTGCTCGGGTTCGCGCAGGTACTCTGGGACCCCAACCGACAGGGCGTTCAGGACAAGATCGCAGGCACCGTCGTCGTGCGAATGGGCCGCCACGGACCCCGGCGCAAGACGTAGTCCCTCGCTGGCGATCGCTAGCGGGGACAGGGGACATCGGGGCTGAAAGGCCACCGGGGCTCGGGTGGATCAATCGCGCCGCCGCATCTTAGGAGACGTCCCCTCTTTGCTCCCCATGCGCGACACGCTGGCCGTCATCCTCGGCGGCGGAGCCGGCACCCGGCTCTTTCCCCTCACCCGCACCCGCTCGAAGCCTGCGGTCCCGCTGGCGGGCAAGTACCGCCTGATCGACGTCCCGATCTCGAACTGCGTCAACAGCGAGCTGATGCGCATGTTCGTGGTCACGCAGTACAACTCGGCCAGCCTCAACCGGCACGTCGCCAGGACGTACCGGTTCGACCGGTTCCGGCGCGGGTTCGTGACCATCCTGGCGGCGGAGCAGACCCCGACCTCGGACCAGTGGTTTCAGGGCACCGCTGATGCAGTGCGTCAATGCCTCCAGCACATCGACCCGTACCCACACCGTCGTGTGCTCGTCCTCTCCGGGGACCAACTCTACCGGATGGACTTCAACACCTTCGGCGATCACCACCGAAGCTCCTGGGCAGACCTGACCATCGCGACGATTCCGGTCACGGCCGAAGATGCGTCGGCGTTCGGGATTCTGAAGACAGATGCGGACGGCGTCATCACGGAGTTCCACGAGAAGCCCGGGCCGGATGAACTGGACGGACTGGAAAGCCCCGTCTCGGCCAAGATGAAAGAGCAGGGACGGGTGTACCTCGCCTCGATGGGCATCTACATGTTCGAGCGGGACGTCCTGCGTGAGGTGCTGCTAACGAACCCGGAGGAGACCGACTTCGGCAAGGAGATCATCCCGGCGGCCATTCGCGAACGGCGCGTGGTGAGCTACCCGTTCGACGGCTACTGGAGCGACATCGGGACTGTCAAGAGCTTCTACGACGCGAACGTGGCGCTCGCCAAGCCCCTCCCGGACTTCGACCTGTACGACGAGGAAGCGCCCATCTTCACGCGCGCCCGCATGCTGCCGCCGGCCAAGATCCAGAACTCTACCATCACCAACTCGATGATCGCCGAGGCGTCGGTGGTCATCAACGCCACGATCGAGGACTCCGTCGTGGGCATCCGCTCGTTCATCGCCGATAGCGCGGTGCTCCGCAGGACCGTCATGCTCGGCGCCGATTACCACCCGTGGCGAGACCAAGGCAAGCGGCCCGGGCTCAATCCGCCGCCGTCGCCGGGTATCGGCGAGCGGAGCCTGGTCGAGGGCGCCATCATCGACAAGAACGTGCAGGTGGGTACCGACTGCCGCATCACCAATGCCGAGGGCATCGAAGACGCCGACGGCGATGACTGGTACATCCGCGACGGCGTGATCGTGCTGCCTAAGAACGCGATCATCCCAGACGGAACCGTCATCTGACCAGGGCCCGCTGGCGGACGCGGTCTGCTGGCGGTGTTGCCAAGTGATTCGTCTACCGTGGCCCGCTGCTCACATCGAGCACGCCCTGACTGTGGGCCACCGGGGGCGCCGCGAACATCGGCTTGGTCCGCGCCCACGTCTCACGGAACAGGTCCGACTGTCGGTAGGCGTCGAGCGCATCGGCAGAGTCCCACCGGCTGAACGTCGTCAGCACGTTAGCGAAGCGGGCGTCCTGCCACAGTTCCAGGTGCTGGCACCCCGATGCGGCGGCGATTCTCGGCTGGGCCTGTCGGAAGAGGGCGAGGAACTCGTCGACCCGGTCGGGCGCGAACGTCATGCGGACGGTGCGGAGGAGCATGGGGACTGGGGACTGGGGACTGGGGAAGCATGGCCGTGTAAAAGTTCCGGACAACCCGCCCTGGCTCCGCTAGCGAAGCCGTGCGCCAGAAGGGCATCTTCCTCGAACCACGAACCTCGAACC
>JBCDLV010000432.1:0-2623 GCA_038744895.1 Bacteroidota bacterium
AGCCCGCGTCAGCTGGCTACGAAGTCCATATCGCTCACCATCAGGCATCGCATCCG
Source organism: Bacteroidota bacterium (assembly GCA_038744895.1). Taxonomy (GTDB): domain Bacteria; phylum Bacteroidota; class Rhodothermia; order Rhodothermales; family Rubricoccaceae; genus Rubrivirga. The sequence continues at coordinate 57 of JBCDLV010000432.1, forward strand.
CGATTCGGTACGCAGCGTCGGTGTACTCGATCGCAAGGGACCAGACCTCCAGCTTCTCGAACTTGTATCCCATAGCAGGCAGCTAGTCGGCGGTCCGCGGTCGGCCAGCCGCCGTCAGGCTCGCCTGGGCGAGCCCCTCGTACAGCGGCCGCGCTTGCTTCACCAGCGGCGCCAGCCGGTCCGGGACCTCCGCTGGCGCCGGCTCCCGGGGCGTGCCGAAACCGGCCGAGGCCCACACGCTGGCGTACCAGTGCGCTGCCCAAACCCCATCGGAGTCGCGCGGACCGTGCGACCACGCCAGCATGGACGGATCGAAGGCGATGCCAAGGGCCGAGCAGAGCGCCCGCAGCGTGCCCTCCGGGTCGCGGAGCAGATCGTCCGCGTCGACGACGGGTGGCGTCTCGCCCCGCTGGCGTGCGCGCTCGAACAGCTCGACCTGCTGCGGAAGCCCGGTGTCGGCGAGCGACGGGTCCGGCCACACCTTGTCGAGCGAGACGATGAGCGACGCCGGGTCTCGGATCAGGAACGCATGCCGGAACGACGGATCGTCCAACCAGTCGCGGCCGACGTGCGCCAGCAGGTGGTGGGCCATGTGCTTCTGATACCAGATCTCCGCATCGCCAGGGACCGGTCCAGTCAGGGCCTCCGCCACGGTCCGCCAGCGGGTCGGCTGCGAGGCGAGGATGGCATCGCGGGCCGGGTGGTCGAGGCCCGTCGCGTCCAGGTAGGCTGCGTAGAGAGGCTCGTCGACGACCGCCGTGTCGGCGCGGCTCTCCCAGGCGCGGAGGAGCGCGGTCGAGCGGCAACGGGGACCGCTCCACATGGCGATCCGGATGGGCGAGGACATCGGCGACGCAGGGGGCGCCGGAGTGTAGCGATCCGCGACCGGTCTCGCCCGTTTACGGCACATACTCCTCGACTGACGCCATGCCTCCCGTCACGCCAGCCCCCACCCTCCCCGGCCAGCGCTCCGTGTGGGACTTCCCACGGCCCCCAGCGCTGGAGCGCGTCGGTGAGACGGTCCGGATCGCGTTCGGCGGCCGAGAGATCGCCCGCACCGACGACGCACTCCAGGTCCTCGAAACGAGTCACCCGCCGACGATCTACCTCCCGCCGGAGGCGTTTGCGGAGGACGTGCTGGTATCGAGACCGGAGACCTCCCACTGCGAGTGGAAGGGGCGCGCCATCTATTACGACATCGTCAGCGGTGAGCACCGTGCCGAGAAAGCCGGCTGGGGCTACCCCTCCCCCACGCCCCGCTTCGCCGACCTCAAGGACCACGTCGCCGTCTACGCCGGGCCGATGGACGCCTGCTGGGTCGGCGACGACCGCGTGACGCCGCAGCCGGGGGGCTTTTACGGAGGCTGGATCACGCCGCGCGTGGCCGGCCCCTTCAAGGGCATCCCCGGATCCTGGGGCTGGTAGCTCCCCGCTGGCGGGGCGACCGCCGACCACGGACCGCCGACGGCCGAGAAGAGACGACCGACGGTCTTCCGTCCTCGGTCTTCCGTGCCCAGTCCACCGTCCTCCTCCGCCAGCGGGCACCTCAGCGGGCGAACCAATCCGCGTACAGCTCCGGGCGGCGGTCCCTGAGGAACAGCCGCCGCGCGTGCGACTCGCGCACCGCGTCGAGGTCGAGGTCCGCCAGCAGGATCTCCTCGGTGCCCTCATCTGCGCGGGCGGCCACGGTGCCATCCGGGGTGCAGACGAAGCTCTCGCCCGCGAAGGTCAACCGCTCCTCGGGTCCCACGCGGTTCACGAGGGCCGTGTAGTAGCCGTTCTGGAAGGCGGCCACCCGCATCTCGGCCTCGTACAGCCCCTCCGGCCACTCCCCGACGGCGCCCGCTTGCGGCACCACGACCACATCGGCGCCGTCGAGCGCGAGGGCGCGCATGGCCTCCGGATAGTGGCGGTCGTAGCAAATGGCGACCCCGATGCGGCCGGCGGCGGTCTCGTACACCGGCAGGCCCACGTCGCCTGGTGCGTAGTAGTCGGTCTCGTGGAAGGCCTCGTAGTCGGTGATGTGGATCATCCGCGTGCGACCGAGGAGGGTCCCGTCGGCATCGATCACCGGCGACGTGTCGAACGTGCGGTCGCCGTCCCGCTCGAACAGGTTGAGTACGGCCACCACACCCCGGCTGGCGCAGCGCTCCTGGAAAGCCTCTACGGTCGGACCGGGAATCGGCTCGGCCTTGGCGAGGGTGTCCGGCGTCGCGTGCCGCTGCGGATAGAACGGCGTGAACGCCAGCTCGGCGAAGGCCACCAGGTCGGCGCCCTCGTCCGCGGCACGGTCGAACGCGGCCAGGCCGCGCCGCAGGTTGTCGGCGAGGTCGTCGGTGGCGGGCTGCTGGACGAGAGCGATGCGCATGGGTCAGAGGAGGAGGTCGATCTCGGCGCGGGCGCGGGCACAGGTGGCCTTGGCATCCCCCGATGGCTGGATCGGCTCGCCGACGCAGACCGTGACGACGCCCGGGCGCCCCATGCGTGTCTGCTCGTTGAGCACCCGCCAGGCACCCTCGATGGCGATGGGCACCACCGGAACGCCCTCGCGCTCCGCCAGCCGGAAG
>JBCDLV010000433.1:0-2591 GCA_038744895.1 Bacteroidota bacterium
GATCGTCCCGCCCCATAAAAGGCGCACGTTGCCGTTCCGGCGCAGCAGTGCGCCGAACCCAACGGAGCCTGCGGTGTCGGAGGGGGGCATGGACGCGCGAAGAGAACGCGCCTCCACACGACCGCCGGCCCGGCGGAGTTCGCGGCCCGACCCCATGCCGACTCGTTCCACGCTCTCTTCTCGCTCGCCCGCTGGCGCCCGGTGGCCTGGTGGCGCCCGCTGGGTGGTCGTCGCACTGGCCCTCTTCGCCAGCGGATGCGCCGACCCCGGTGGGGTGCTGCCTGCGGAGGGGCGCCAGGTGGATCTCCGCGGGCGCTTCCAGACAATCGCCAGCGGGGACACCGTCGGGGTGTACGGGCTTCGGGTGCGCCTGCTCGGCAAGCGCAACGGGGCGTGGGAGCCGCTGCCTGGGGCGGACCGCCGCCACCGCTCGTTCGACGTGGCCGATCCGGAGGGCGCCTTTCGGTTCACCCTCGCGACGGCCTCGCTGAGCCGCTACGATTCCCTGATGGTGGCGCCCGAAGCCGCCACGGAGGCCGTACGGATTGTCCCGCGCCCGCCCGGGGCGGTCCGTGTGGGCGAGACGTTCGCGTCCACGTCCGACGCGATCCGGCTGGCGGTACCCCCAGAGGGGCCTGTCGTGCGTGCCGACTTGTATCGGACGCTTCGGTCCGAAGTGGGCGTGACCGTTCGCTGGTCGACCATCTCGCGGGAGTTCGTCTACGCGATCTACGATGGCGACCCGCCCTTCGACCTGCCGCCGGTCCAGGTCGAACTGAGCCAGAGCGGCGGGTTCGTGTTTCAGAGCGTGGATCCGGACGCGCTAGGCGGGCACGAGATCGAGCTCAACGCGGCCCGCGGCATCACGCCGACTCTCGTCGGGCACGAGTACGGCCACTACGCCAACTTCCAGATGTGGGGCGCCAACCCCCTTCGCTACGCACTCCGAAATCGGAATCTGCGCGAGGGCTGGGCCATCTTCTTTTCGTTCGCCGCACGCGCCTACGGCGCAGCGATGTACGGAGACCGCGAGCTCGTCTCGTCCAACCCGGAGCGCGCGGCGTTCTCGCACCTCTCGACAGACCGCCAGCGGTACGAGGGGATCGTGTATGGCCGGTCACGGCCCGACTATGCCGCCATCGGATCCTTGCTCTGGAGCCTCTACGACCGCGCGGAGCCGTCGCCGTTCGAGCCAGCTGCGCTCGCCGGCGACAACGACGACGTGTCGGGTTACGAGCTGGCGGTGTTCGAATCGGTTCGCCAGGCGCGCGCATCGGTCTTCGACGAGGCGGGCATCATCGAGGTGATGCGTGCATTCCGGACGTTCGTCCCTTCGGATCTCGTGCCCTCCGTGGACGGAGCGTTCGACCACTTCCTCTGCCCAGACTTCCCGGCGTGCGACGTCAAGGCCGTGCCCGACGGCCGGCCCGGGACGGGCGCGCTGACGCTTCGGCCGGTCTCGCCGAGCGCGCTCCGCGCCGAGCGCCTGCCGCCGGACGCGGTCCGCCTGACGTGGACGCCGCGGACGTACGCGACCTCGTGGGCTAACCCGCCGGAGCGGTACCGCGTGTACCGCGACGGAGCCCCGGTGGCCGTCGCTGGCCCGTTCGCGCGCGAGGCGGTGATCGTGGACAACGGCGACGGCGGCCGGTTCGAGGTCCGCGCCGAGGGGGCGGCCGGCGAGTCCTTCGGAGGGGCGGCCGTCGACGTGGAGCCTGCGCAGTAGCACGCCAGCGGGAGCACTGGCGCTCCGGGACGGTCGCGAGGGCGTCCGGCCGCCAGCGGTCCTACGCCGCTGTCGCTTCCGCAGCGCTGAGCCCGGCCAGCCGCCCGGTGGCCCAGGCCCAGAGGAAGTTGTGCCCGCCGATGGGGCCGAAGGCGTCGAGCACCTCGCCCGCGAAGTACAGCCTAGGCTGGCGGCGGCTTTCCAGCGTGGCCGTGTGGACCTCGCCCAGGTTGACGCCTCCGCCCGTGACCTCGGCCTTCTTGTAGCCCTCGTCGCCCGTCCACGGCAGCGGATACGCCGTGAGCGCGTCCACGAGGCGGAGGCGCTCGTCGCGGCGCAGATCGGCGCGGGCGCGGTCGGCCGGCACGTCGGCCTCGACGAGGAGCCGGTCTGCGAGGCGGTCCGGCAGCGACTGGCGCAGCGTCGTCGCGACGAGGCCCCGGCCGGGTTCTGAGAGCGCGCTCGCCCATGCCTCCGGCGTCGTATCGGTCCACCCCACGAGCACCGCTGGCGTCTCGCCCCGCGACCGACCCAGCGCGGTCAGGTGGGAGATGTTGAGGACCGACGGCCCGCTGTAGCCGCGGTGCGTGAACAGGAAGCCGCCCGAGGTCGCGAAGGCGCCCTTGCGCTGCGGCACGCGCACGTGCGCGTGTGGGACCGACACGCCCGAGAGGTCCTTGTGGGGTGAGGCCTCGGCGGTGAGCGGTGCTAGCGCGGGGTAGGTGTCCTCGACCCGGTGGCCGGTGGCCTCCGCCAGCAGGAGGCCGAAGCCGTCGCTCCCGGTCTTGGGCACCGACAGGCCACCCGTGGCGATGATGGCTGTGCGGGCGCGGATCGCTGTGCCGTCCGCGAGGCCGACCTGCCA
>JBCDLV010000434.1:0-2563 GCA_038744895.1 Bacteroidota bacterium
TCCAGCGTCGGTCGAGGCGCTCGGCGTGGAGCCGCGCCAGCCGGACGAGCGGCGCGGCTTCCAGATCCGCGGCGGTGAGACGGCCGGCCTGGAGCGCCTTCAGCACTACATCTGGGACGAGGACCGCCTCAAGGTCTACAAAGAGACGCGCAACGGGATGCTGGCCCCGGACGATTCGTCGAAGCTCTCGCCGTGGCTCTCGCACGGGTGCCTCTCGCCGCGACGCGTCCAGGCGGAGGTGCGCCGGTACGAGGCTGAGCGGGAGAAGAACCGCAGCACCTACTGGCTCACATTCGAGCTCCTCTGGCGCGACTTCTTCCGCGTCTACGGCGCCAAGTACGGCGACCGTCTGTTCTATCCCTCCGGGCCGGAGCGCGTCGCAGGCATGCCCGACCGCCTCGACGAGGGCGTCTTCGCCGCGTGGCGCGACGGGCGGACGGGCCTCCCGATGGTGGACGCCAGCATGCGCGAGCTCAACGAGACTGGCTTCATGTCCAACCGCGGCCGCCAGAACGTGGCGTCGTTCCTCGCCAAGCACCTCCGCCAGCCGTGGTGGGTCGGCGCGGCCTACTTCGAGGCGCTGCTCGTCGACTACGACGTGACCAGCAACTGGGGCAACTGGGCCTACAACGCAGGGGTCGGGAGCGACCCGCGCGACCGTTACTTCGATGTCGAGTTGCAGCTCAAGAAGTACGACGCGGATGCGGCGTTCGTCCAGCACTGGATTCCGGCGCTTCGCGGCCTGCCGCCCAAGCTGGCGCGCGAGCCCTACCGCATGACGGAGGCCCAACAGCGCGAGCACGGCGTCATGATCGGCGAGGACTACCCGGCGCCCATTATCGACTACGACCGGGTGACCCAGACGCTGCGCGACGGCTCGCGGCCGGGACGCGACGACCGCGGCTCGAAGCGCGGCGGCAACACGCGAAACCGCGGCAAGCGCCAGCGGCGGTGACCGATGCCTGCTGGCGCTGGCGTACGGGCGGCGTCGGCGAGACCGTGACGGTCACCAGCGGGAAACCAGGTAAGAAAGGCGAATCCCTCCTCGCTTCCATGCTCCTTCGTTTCGCACTCCTGCTGGCGCTCTCCGCCGGCTCCCTCTCGGCCCAGATCACCCTCCGCGCCGACCAGGTCGTGCCCCCCTTGGGTGAGACGACCGTCACCGAGTTCAGCATCGAGAACGAGGACGGGGCCGCGACGGCGTCGATCGACGCACTCATCGCGCAGTCGGGTGCCAACCAGACGTGGGACTTCACAGCGCTCGTCTCACAAGCAGAGACGCTCACGGGCACCTTTACCGTCGAGAGCGGGGCGACCGGCCCCCGGTCTGCAGAGAGTCCATTCGATCAGGCGACTCGGACCACGACGCTCAGATTCCCGCCGATGATGGTGGATGGAGAGACGGTCACGGGTACCGTGAGGAGCTACATCCGAGAGGCGAGCGACGGGCTCTATACCCTCGGCATCGTCATCGTCTCGGAGGCGGGTGCGCAATCGTTCGAGTCGTCGGTCAAGGTGACTCCGGACGGCGCGCTCGTGGCTCCGCCGACGTACACGTTCGGCACGACCTGGGAGAGCACCCACGTAGAGGACATCAGTCTCTTCGGAATCACCAACAAGCGCACCGAGTCTGAGGTCGACGGGTGGGGCGTGATGATCGTGCCGGGTCAGAGCGCGCCCGTCCCAGCCCTCCGCGTCCGTGTGACGGATACGGACCTCGACGCCAATAGCGTGGACGTGTTCTACGAGTTCCGGACGGCCGCTGGCGTCAACGCCAACCTCGACCCGGACGACTCCGGCTTTGGGTTCGGGCCGACCGCATCGGTCACCGTGCCGGGGGCCACCGGCACGACCGCTGAGGACGGGGCGCCAGATGCCGCCTTCTCCGTCGGCACGCCAGCCCCGAACCCGACGACGAGCCGGGCCACCATCCTCGTCCAGACCTCGACGCCCGCTGAGGCGACCGTCACGGTCTACGACGCCCTCGGGCGAGAGGCCGTGGCGCCTGTGCGCCAGCGGGTGGCCGGCAGCCGCGTGGTCACGCTCGGCGTGGACGGTCTGGCACCTGGCCTGTACCTCGTCCGCGTCGAGGCCGACGGGCAGGTCGCCACGCGCACGCTGACCATCGCCCGGTAGTCGCCCCCTCGACCCATCCCGCTGGCGGAAGCGTACCGCCAGCGGGACGAGAGACGAGCTAAGCCGCCACCGTGCGCCGCATGCCGATCGCCTCCGCCAGCTGGCGCAGGCCGTCGAACGTGAGCGACTGTGGGCCGTCGGAGAGCGCGTTGTCCGGGTCCGGGTGGGCCTCGACAATCAGGCCGTGGGCGCCAGCGGCGATGGCGGCCTTGGCGAGGGCTGGCACCCAGCGCCGCAGCCCGGCCGCGTGGCTCGGATCCACGATCACCGGCAGGTGCGTCCGCTCGCGCGCCACTACGACGGCGCTCACGTCGAGCGTGTTGCGCGTGGCCGTCTCGAACGTGCGAATGCCGCGCTCGCACAGGATCACGCGCTCGTTGCCGCCTGCCAGGACGTACTCGGCCGCCGCCAGCCACTCGTCGATCGA
>JBCDLV010000435.1:0-2561 GCA_038744895.1 Bacteroidota bacterium
CCAGCGTCTCGCTCGAACGGCCAGAACAGCTCCTCCGACGACGACACCACGTGGGCGCCAGCGGAGATGCAGTCCATGAGCTGGCCCTCAATCCTGTCGAGGAACGACACCGTGGTGTGAAGGACGACGTCAGGTGCCAACTCCGCGAGCGCAGCAGCGGCGTCGTCGCGAATGGGGATGCCTAGGGCGTCGCGTCCGAGCACCTCGCCGAGATCTCGGCCGACGCGGTCAGGATCGAGGTCGAGAGCGCCGACGAGGGTGTGCCCTTGATCGAGCGCTAGCCGTGCAGAGGCCTGTCCGATGGGGCCGAGGCCGAACTGAACGGTGCGGAGAGGAGACATGAGAGCGAAGGGAGAGGATGCTCAATCTCGCCTGATGGCTGCTGGACATGCCCAAAAAAACCGCCGCGCCGTACCGGACGGCGGCGTCGCTCAGCGTACGCATCGCCCGCTGGCGGTCACGCGCTCGCGCATGCGTGGCAGCACAGTGAGGGCCAGCGGGATCCGGCTACGCGCCCAGGGCCGCGTCCAGGCGCTTGAGGAACGTGTCGGTCATCCGCCCCATCTCGACTTGGACGAGCGGCTCGACCACGCCTCGCATGAACCGAGGCGCGGGAATCCGGAGCGTGGCGTCCATCGCCAGCTGGCCGCGTGTTCCCCCGCGGGCAGTGGCCGACAGCGCGCACCGACCGGCGAACGTGCCCGTGCCGACGCCCTCGATGGGCGTCCACGAGAGCGTGTGGCGACCGCCGTCGGCGTGGTAGCGGCAGCCGTAGACCGTCTGCACCTTGGAGCCCGGTGGCCCGAGCGGCTGCATGGTCCAGACGAAGGCGTCCGGCTCGGCGTGGGGCTCGATGGTCTCGACGTTAGGGAACAGCGCGCCCCACGCGGGGATGTCCTGGAGCAGCGCCCAGGCCTGATCTATCGGAGCCGACAGCTCGCGTGACCGCTCGATGCGCGCTCGGGCCTCGATCACGCGGCGACGCCCTCGACATCGGCGCCGAGGTGAGCCAGGGCCGACCGGAAGAGGCGCGCGCCATCAGCGCCGCCGACAGCGGCCTCGACGCGGCGCTCCGGGTGTGGCATCATGCCGAGCACGTTGCCCGCGGCATTCGCGACCCCTGCGATGTTGCGGCTGGCGCCGTTGGGCGCAGCCTCGGGAACCGCCTCGCCTGCGGCATCGACGTAGCGGAAGACGACGCGGCCCTCGGCGTCGAGTTGGTCCAGCGTGGCGTCGTCGGCGACGTAGTTGCCCTCGCCGTGGGCCACCGGGATCGTCAGGATCTCGCCTCGGTCGAGGCCCTGGGTGAACGCGGTCGCTGTCGACTCGACGCGGAGTCGGGCGTCCTTGCAGGCGAACCGGAGGCTGGCATTGCGCACGAGCGCGCCCGGCAGTAGCCCGGCCTCGCACAGCACCTGGAATCCGTTGCACACGCCGAGCACGAGGCCACCCGACTCGGCAAACCGGACCACGTCCTTCATCACCGGCGAGAATCGGGCGATGGCGCCTGCCCGCAGATAATCTCCGTAAGAGAACCCGCCGGGGACGATCACGAGGTCCGCGTCTCCGATGGAGCCTTCTTTGTGCCAGACGAACCGCGCCTCCTGTCCGAGCACGTGCTTCGCCGCGTGGTAGGCGTCATGGTCGCAGTTGGACCCGGGGAAGACGAGGACGGCGACGTTTGCCATGGAGCGGGGAACGGGGAATGAGGAGCGGGCAGGCAAGAGCCGATCCATCGGTAATCTACCTGCCGGGACCGCCAAGCACTCTCTGCTCGTCCCCCGATCCTCGTTCCCCTGACCCCAGTGATCCCCCGCGAGCTGTTTAAAAAGATTCGGCACGTCGAGGTCCGTACGCGCGGGCTCGTCGACGACGTGTTCGGAGGCGAGTACCACTCGGCGTTTAAGGGACGCGGGATCGAGTTCGCGGAGGTCCGCCCGTACCAGATCGGCGACGATGTCCGGGCGATCGACTGGAACGTGTCGGCGCGGACGGGCGAGCCGCACGTCAAGCTGTTCGAGGAGGAGCGCGAGCAGACGCTTCTGCTGGTCGTCGACGTGTCGGGCTCGGAGGACTTCGGGAGCATCCGTGCCAAGCGCGACCTGGCCGCTGAGGTTTGCGCCGTGCTCGGGTTCTCGGCGCTGCGCAACCACGACAAGGTGGGCATGGTGCTCTTTACGGACATCATCGAGCGGTTTGTGCCGCCCAAGCGTGGCAAGCGGCACGTGCTGCGGCTGCTGCGCGACCTGTTCGCCCACGAGCCGCGCCAGCGGGGGACCGACATCGCCGGCGCGCTCGACCACGTGCTCCGCGTCCAGCGCCGCCGTGCCATCGTCGTCCTGGTGAGCGACTTCCTGGTGCCCGCTGGCGCCGGCCGGTCGGTGGCGAGGTCCTTGAGGATCGCGGCCCAGAAGCACGACGTGGTGGCGGTTCGCCTCGTGGACCCCCGGGAGGAGTCGCTGCCGCCAGCGGGCTTGCTGCGCGTGACCGACGCCGAGACCGGCCGCGAAGCCCTCGTCGACACCGGCAGCCGCGCCGTCCGCGAGGCGTTCGCGCGCCGC
>JBCDLV010000436.1:0-2555 GCA_038744895.1 Bacteroidota bacterium
CCCGGCGAGATCATGGCGCCCGTTCCCAAGGACGGGAGCGTGAACGCGTAGTCGTCGAACGCGATCGCGTTCGAGGTCGAGAACTCGCCCTCGGTCAGCGAGGTCTGCCCCGTCGGGACGTTGGCGGTCAGCGACAGGTCCACGAGCGCGCCGCCTAGCAGGCGTTGGAAGCCGAGGGAGAGTTGGGTATCCGCCAGACCGCTCACATCGGCGAAACTGTCGCCCTCGGAGAGGCCAGACGTCATCGTCGAGGCGTAGACCGTCCGCACACCGAGGCTGAAGTCGCCGACCCCGACCCCGATTCTGAGCGGCGCCGCGAACTGCTCGACGGTCTGGGATGCGCCTGCCTCGTACGACTGGAAGACGCCCTGCGCCTCGAAGGAGACCGCTGGCGCCAGCTGCGCACTGGCCGTCGACGCCAGCAGGACGGGGAGCACAAGGAGAGCGCGCATGCTAGAGGCGCGTGACGCGCGTGCTGGTGGTACCGGCATCGGTCGAGAGCCGGAGGACGTAGACACCGGCGGCGACCGGCTGCCCGGTGCCGTCGCGGCCGTCCCAGCGGGCCGTGTGCGTTCCCGCATCCACTGCTCCCATGTCCAGGGTGCGCACGGCTCGGCCGAGCACGTCGTAGACGGTGACGGTGACGGGTCCGGCCGAGGGCACGGAGAACGGAACGGCCATGCCGCCAGCGGACGGGTTGGGGCGCGGTGTGCCGAGCGCTGGGCGGATGCCCTCGTCGGAGACTGCCGCCTCGGCCAGGCGAAGGCGGACCGTTCGCGTGGCAACGCCGTCCAGGGTAGGGAGCGTGATGCGCCCGCTGGCGACGGCCAACGCCACGCCACGGTCCACGTCCTCGGCGAGGAGGCCTTCGGGCCAGCCGTCCGAGGGCGAGAGGTGAAGGGTGGCATCGCGGGCGGTACGCACTGCCAGCGTCCATACAGCCTGGTCATGGGGGCGGAAGCGCCCCAGCCACTCCTCGCCCTGATCGCGGGCGACGATGCGAAGCCCGTCCGTCACGGCCGGCGGCTTGCGGAGGTTGATGGGAGCCCCGCTGGCGGGCTGCCCAAGCCCGAGTATGACCTCGTCCTCCACGCCTTCGCTGTCGACGCGGACCGTCAGCGTAGACGCGCCGATCGTCGCCCGTTCGCGGAGACGCTCCGCCAGCGGGGCGGCGTCCGTCCCTCCGGAGGATGGCGGCCCGACCCGGAACACGAGCTGTCCTTCTGGACCCGGATTGAACACGAAGTAGCCCTCCCATGGCTGAAGCACAGCCTGCCCGCCGACGTAGCTCCCGTTGAACGCGACGGGGTCCTCCACGCCAGCCGGCCGCTCGACGTCGGTCCAGCGGACTGGGATCAGGAAGGGGCTGCCGATCTGGTTCCACCCGCTCCTCACGCGAATCGAGACGGCCGCCGGGAACGGGACGGCGCCCTCGAATGCCGATCCCGCCGAAATGCCGAAATCGGCGTCGAACGGGCCACCGACACTCGTAGCGAGCCAGTACCCCGCGCCAGGCCGGACGCGCACGAAGTCGGACGGCTGGCGAATGGCGTCGCGGTACGCCTCTGCGGTGGGGTCCCACCGCAGCAGCCGCCACTGCTCTGGGTCGCCGTCGGGTCCGTAATCGTCACCGAACACGTCCAGGGGAGCGTCACTGCCGAGGGAGATACCGGCCCCGACATCGTCTCCCAGGACGAGAGGAACCGACACCATCCGGTACTGTCGCGCCGGCAGTGTTACGTCCGAAGGGGCCGTCGTGCTCAGCGACGGGACGCGGAACGGGCGGCCCTCGGGGTTCTCGGCCGGCTCTGTCAGCGTTCGGCCGTCGACCGTGTAGCTGGCGTATGCCTCGATCCCCTGGCGCGGGACCTCGAACGGGAGGGACACGGTCCATACACCGCCTCCGAGATCGGTCGCTGGCGCTGTCTGGTACGCCGTCTCGCCCACCGGGCGGGCGAGCACGGAGACAGCCGTCGGGCGAAGCGTTCGAAAGGCGACCTGCGCCTCCGCCGGAAGGCCGACGACCGGAATCGGGCTGCCGGTACCGCCATCCTCAACGATGGAAACGACGATGTCCTGAGCGGAGGCCCCCGTCGCCAGCAGGGCCAGAAGGAGAGCACGCATCATGGCTGGTTCCCGCCGCGCGGAGGTGGAGGGGGCGGGTCGCTGATGGGGCCCAGCACGCCCGCGCGGTTTCCTTCGACGGTCGGCTCGCGCGTCTCCTCACTCGGCGACGTGTGGCTACCGATGGACTCGCGGAGCCGGTTGGCCCGCTGGCGGACGATCCCCGTCGCCTCCAACTCGGGCGGGACGATCTCGGACTGGGCTGTCGCCACGAGCGTAGGCCGTGCGGGTCGCCGTGCGGAGACCGAGAGGCGGGCATCGGTGCGCCCGCGTGCTGCCAGTCCAAAGCTGGGGTCGCGGGCGAGCGCCTCGTCGTAGAGCTGGACGGCTCCGAGGAAGTCGCCGCGGTCCTCGCGGCGCAGCGCCCGGCTGTAGAGCAGAAACGCGACCAGGTCCTCCGTTGGCACGCGCAGGATCTCGGCCCGCTCCGC
>JBCDLV010000437.1:0-2535 GCA_038744895.1 Bacteroidota bacterium
CATGCGGGCCGCCATCCGCGTGTTCGGTGCCGGCGGCCCCTTCGCCCTCTTGGGACGCTTCCGCTCCGCCGCCGTGGGCCCGTTCCGTGCCTACGCCACGGACCGCCAGCGGGCAGTCGTCCTCCGCTGGCGATCGCGGACGGTCGTCGTCACGCCAGACGAGCCAGAGGCGTTCGCCGAAGAGGTGCGCGAGGCCGCAGGCCTGTAGCACCGGAGACCGCTAGCGGGTCGAGGGGAGCGACCGGCGCCCTACCCGGCTTCTGCGGCAGCCTTCTGGGCGAAGGCCGTCACCAGGCGCGCGTGGGCGGCCACCAGGTCCACGAGCCCCGTCTCCGCCAGCCGGGCGTCGGGCGAGGTCGGGAGCTTCGGGGGAGACACCCGGCCCATCCAGAGCGGCATCTTCTCGCGCAGCAGCGACGGCCCAGGAAACCGGCCGGGCGCCAGGTGGGCCGCGTAGAACGCCGCCTTCCGGTCGAGGCGCCCGTAGACGGACTGGTCCGGGATCACCTCGCCCTCTCCCCCGCTGGCGATCACCTCGGCGCCGAGCAGGAAGTCGTGGTAGAGGAAGGGCAGCTCGGCGAGCGAAGGGCCGACGACGGCGAGCGCCTCCGGATGCGTCCGCAGGCCGACTTCGGCGGCGCGGGCCGTGACGGTCGCGACCATGACCAACGTCTCCTCGGCCACCAGTTCAGGGTCGGCTTGGCTGGTGAGGGTCGGCAAGACCGCCCGGACGACGTCCTGGGTCGTCGTCAGGGCCGCGGTAGTCGCGAAGGTGCTCGTTCGGGCAGACAGCGAAGCGGACACAGAGCCGAGATGCAGGTGAGGGGTCCTCCAAGACGCGCGTCTAGGGTCAACGCTCACGCCAGCAGGCGCTTTCTCCGGAAACGAATAGCCCGCTGGCCAGCCCAGCCCGCTGGCGCCGGGCGGGAACCGGAGATCGCAGCCGACAGCAGGGGCTACAGGGCGACCGCGAAGCGCCGCTCGACGATGCGGCCCGTCTCGCCGTCCGCGATGGTCACGATCAGGGTCTGATCGCGCGGCCCGTACACCTCGACAGTGGCTCCGCTGTCGACGACTCGCCGGTCGACGGGGACGGCGTCGGGGCCCTCGTCGCGGCGCCGTACCTCGACGACGCATCGGCCGCATCTCGCGGGCGCCTCCCACGGCCGGACCCGCCCCATGCCCAGCGTCTCGACCGGGCGCCTGTCCACGCGAGGCCGAAGAACCTGGAGGTCGGTGAACACCTCGCGGCCGATCGGCGCCAGCGGGTCTCCGCCAGCGTCCACCAAGATCACGGGCGCGTCGTCGACGAGGCCCGCCTCGATGGCCGCGCGGTAGGCTGGATGTTCAAACCCAGGCGCGCTCATGGGCCCGACCTCCGTCTGGTCGACGGTCAGGGGGTCGATACCCATGATCTGCCGGAAGTAGCGTGCCATCGGGTGGAAGAAGCGTCCGACCTCTTCGTTCACGTGGCTGTACCCTGCGTGGACCAGAACGCGCGCCCTCGCGTCGCGGTCGAAGATGCGGGCGGCCAGGTTCTCGGCCTGCGTCGAGTCGCGCCACTGCTGGCGCGTCATGGTGGTGTCTTGAATGCGGATCTCACTCTCGTACGGGACGAGCGTGTAGCCGAGGCGGAGCGCTTCCCGAACCACGGCGCCGAACACCGGCTCGTCGAGGTAATAGCCCGCGTCGGGCGTCGGGTAGCCCGGCTGGCGCGAGAGGACCGAGTCCGGCGCGAAGGTCTCCGCCGCGAGGTAGCGGAACCCCAACTGGCGAAGCGGTGCGAGAAGGTCGAGCGTGAGCAGGCGGGTCGTCGCGTCGTGGTGCGCCTCGTTGACCATCACCACCTGGCGGTCCTCCGCCAGCCGGACGATCTCCGAGACCGCATCGACGGCGCGTGTCCCGTCAGGCAGGGTGCCAACGGAGTCTCGAGAGCTTCGCATCAGGCCGCGTTCCATCCACGCCAGCGCCTCGGGGTGCATGCCGAGGGTCGCGGCCTCCGCGGCGAGCACCTGGTGGATCCAGCTGAGGGCTTGGGACCGCTCCGGGTACTGGGGCTCCGCGTCGAGCAGCCGCAGGTAGGTCGAGAGCGGCCCGTCGCCCGGCTGCGGCTGGAGGAGCTCGACCGGCGGCCGGTCCCCGCTGGCGTCCTGCGCCGAGGCGAGGCTGCCGGCGGCCAGCACCGCCAGCAGGACGATGTGTCGGGGCATGAGGGCGTCGTAGATCCAGGGGAAAGACACGAGACGGCCTTTCCCGTTGCTCGCTACGACTGGGTGCCGGAGCCCGCCTCGCCGCTGCCGATCTGGGTCCGCATCTGGGTGTCGGCCTCGATGTTGCGAAGGTTGTAGTAGTCCATCACCCCGAGGTTGCCGGAGCGGAACGCCTCGGCCATCGCCTTCGGGATCTCGGCCTCGGCCGCGACGAGGTTGGCCCGCTGCTCCTGCTCGGCCGCGACGGCCGCCGCGCGCCGCTCCTCGGCCCGCGCTCGTGCCACCTGGAGGTCGGCCTCGGCCTGGTCCGTCTGGAGCTTCGCGC
>JBCDLV010000438.1:0-2526 GCA_038744895.1 Bacteroidota bacterium
ACCCGGTCCTTGAGCACGCGCCCGGGACCAACGAGGACTCGGCTGTCGAGGAAGCCACGCGGAAACACTTCGGGCTCCGCCTTCGCGACCGGCCGACCCTCTATCGGGAGACAGCTGAGGCGGCCACCGACACCGACGTGCCGTTCTTCGTGGTCCTTCTGCTGTCGGGGGCCATCGCGACGCTCGGCCTTGTCCTCAACTCGACGGCGGTCGTGATCGGGGCAATGCTCGTGGCGCCGCTTCTGGGGCCGCTCCTCGGCCTGTCGCTGGCACTCACCGTCGGAGACGGTCGCCTGTTCGTCCAGACGGCTGCATCGGTGGTCGTGGGGGCATTGGGGATCGTCCTGCTGGCGGCCGGGCTTACGCTGCTGCTCCCATTCGAAACCGTCACCGACGAGATCGCCAGCCGCACGCGCCCGACGACGCTCGACCTGGGCATCGCCGTGTTCTCGGGACTCGCAGGAGCTGTCGTGACGGCGTCGCGGGAGGCTCGCCTGTCCGCCTCGATCCCTGGCGTAGCCGTAGCCGTGGCCCTCGTCCCGCCGCTGGGCGTGGCCGGGTTCGGGCTCGCCGTGGGACGCGCCGAGTTCGTCCGAGGCGCGCTCCTGTTATTCGGGGCCAACCTCGCTGGGATCGTTCTCAGCGGCATGGTCATCTTCTTCCTGATCGGGATGCACCGCACCGACGTCGTCAAGACGGCCCGCGAGTGGCACGACGAAGGCCACGCAACCGGACTGGCGGCCCGTCTCAGCTCGGCACGGTGGCTCGACCGGCTTCCCGGCCTCGCGAGTCCTGTCGGCCGGTTCGTTCTGGTCGTGGCGTTCATGGCCGGCGTGGCCGTCCCGCTCACGACGTCGCTCCAGCAGGTGGTTCGCGAGACGCGCGTGGGGAGCGTCGTCTCCTCGGTGGCATCTGACCTGGAGGCGGAGGAGCAGGCGTTCGTGCTCGACCGGGAGGTCACCTACAGCGAGGGCGAGTCGGCCGTCCGGCTCCGGGTCGCCACGCGCGACCGGATGTCGACCGTCGAGGAGGACTCTCTGGAGGCGGTCTTGGCCGATGGCGCCGGCGAACCGGTGGCACTGACGCTGGTGCAGGTGCTCGCCTCGGAGAGGGACCTCGAGTCGCTCGCCACGGCCCTCCCCCAGCCACCCGCCGCGCGGACCTCCGCCGATGCCATTTCGTCCCGGGCGGCAGCGGTCGGCGACCTCCGCGCCCGACTGGCCGATGCCCTCGACGGACTCGCGCTCCCCGACAGCGTCCAGGTGGTCGGCGGCGCGGTCCGCATCGATGCCTCCGGCTCGTCTCCCACGCTGACGGTCTCGTACGGCGCGGAGCGACGCCTGCCTCCAGAGGCCGAGGCCATCCTCGGTCGCTCCGCGGCACAGGCCCTCGGCCTGGACGCCTCAGCCGGCCGCGCCGCGCTCGTTTCGCTGGCGCCGCGCCCCCTGCCCGACTCCGCTGGCGCCCGCACGTTGGCAGCGCTCCTGTCGCGGCACCCGAGGCTCCGCCTGACGCTCTCCGGTGACTCGGCCACCGTCCAGGAAGCCCGCCAGCGTCTCGCGTCGGCCGGGGCGCCAGCGGGCCGACTCCGGCTGCAACCGGGTACGGCGGTCTCAGGCGCCCGGCTCTCGGTAGCGCCAGACACCACCGAGACTGAGTCGCGTTAGCTGCGGCGCCGCGCATCGTCTCGGTCCGCCGAAGGCGCTCAGGACTTTCCGGGAGAACAACCAGGCCACCGGGTGCGCCATCTACGGGACCCGGTGCACTGGTACGACGCGGTCGGCCACCGACGGCTCTCCCCGATTGCGGAACAGCCCGGTTCAAGATTGGTCCGGCGAACGTATCGGGCCTGCGGAACAGGACCGCCAAACTCGGCGATACCACGGCATGCCCCAGCCCAAGGACCCCTACGAGGTACTCGGCGTCGCCGAGGACGCCACCGACAAGGCGATCAAGTCTGCGTACCGGAAGCTCGCCCAGCAGTATCACCCCGACCGGAACGCTGGTGATACGTCGGCCGAGGAGAGGTTCAAGGAAATCCAAGCGGCATACGATGTCCTCGGCGACAAGACCAAGCGAGCCGCCCATGACCGGGCCCGCCGAGATCCGTTCGGCGGACGGTTCGAAGGGACGCCGTTCGGAGGCGCCAGCGGGGGCAGCAGCCGCTTCTACCGCGCACCTGACGGCACGTACGTGCGGGTCGACGATACCGGCTCAGGGTCGGGCTCGGAGGATGGTCGCTTCTCCTTCGACGGTGGAGGCGGGCTCGGGGACATCTTCGACCAGTTCTTCGGCGGCGCAGGCGGCTCGGCGGGGCCAGGCTCCCCGTCCGGCCGTGACGTCGACATGACGGTGCGGCTCTCGTTCGAAGACGCCCTCGCCGGCGGCCGCCGCGAGATCCAGCCGTTCACCGGGGAGACCGTCCGCATCTCCATTCCCAAGGGGGTGCGCGACGGGTTCAGGATCAAGCTCTCGGGTCGCGGCGAGCCCTCCCCCACTGGGCGCGGCGAGGCCGGCGACTTGTAC
>JBCDLV010000439.1:0-2491 GCA_038744895.1 Bacteroidota bacterium
GAAGGGAGCCGTTCACCTGTAACCGCATCTGTCACCGTCCCCCAGATCACGCCGGTCTGTGCTGCGGCCTGCCCGATCGCAAGCAGGAACACAACAAGGAAGAGACAGACACGCATCCGCCCAAGTATCGGCGGCTTCGCTTCACGGACAAGGCACTACAGGAGCCCTGCTGGCGACAGCCGCCAGCGGGCCTCGGCGCAGCTACGCCCCAGCCGTATCGTAGAACACACCCGGACGCTCCAGGTGGCCGAGTCGGTACGACGCACCGGGATCCACCAGTACGCGTCCTGCCATCGCCTCCCGGCCGAGGAGCATCGGGAAGCGCATGCCGCGGCGGTCCGTGAGCGTCACCTGAACCGGCCACTCCGGGGCGTCGCTCGCGATGCCGAGGCGAAGCATCGCCTGGATCACCACCCGGCGCTCTGTCGCGCCGCTGGACGAGGTCACCTCGCGCTCGTCTACGACGGCTGCCTCGCACGGAACCGCCAGCGGGCGGCCTCCGAACAGCGGGTCCACGACGAAGCGGACCTTCGACTGGCCGTCCCTCTCGATGCGCTCGATGTCACGGGCATGGAGTGCGGATGTCCGAGCCCCCGTGTCGACCTTGACGTGGACGGCGGGCAGTCCCAGGTCGGGGAACGCCACCCACTCCCGCCAGCCAACGGTGGCCTGCGGGCTCACCGGTCTCGGTTGGTGAGGGCTTCCACCCAGCTGTCGGTCACCGGCTCAGGCGCGAACGACACCTCGCGGTGGATCGCCCAGCGTTGCAGCCACGAGATACCCGCGCGGCCAGCGTGAGCGTCCTCCGAGGCATAGGCGGGGTCCGCGAGGGCCTCGTCCAGCGTCACGAAGCGGTAGCCCCGCTGGCGGAACACTTGGATCAGCCGGTCGAGGTGGTCCGCGTTGAGCGCGTTGGCGTGGATGAGGAGCACGTGGGCGATCTCGCGGCCGAACACCTGCTGCGCCAGCGTCTCGTAGTACGCCATCGTCGTGTCCATGTAGGCGAGGTAGGCGTCGGCGATGCGGGCCTGCAGCACCGCGTCGTCGCGGGCACGGTCGTAGGCGAAGGCGTAGATCCACTCCGTGTTGTCGTGCGTGACCGGCGCAATCGCGAGACCGTACGCCGACAGCCAATCCTCGAACGCCCGCCGGGTCTCCAGGTCCGGCCCGACGTTGAGGTAGGGGTGCCGGAAGTAGCGCACCGAGTCGCCGCGCGCCGCCAGCAGGCGGTTCGTGACCACGTCGCCGCGGCGAACCTCATCCTGGTACGTCGCCAGCGGGGTATCGAACAGCGAAGGGTGGCCGTACGTGTGGTTGCCGAGGTCGAGACCGGCCTCGACCCACTGGCGGAGCAGGTCGATCTGCGCCTCGCGCTCGCCGTCCAGCTTTCCCTCGTTGACGAAGCCGACGGCCGGGACGCCAGCGGTCGTGATGTGGCGCACGAGGTCGCGCGTCATGCGCTGCCGGTGGGCCAGGTCACGACCGCGCACGACCGGCAGGTCGTCGACGGTGAGCGCGATCGTGCGGTCCGGCGGCCTCGCCCCGTCCGACGACGCGTCCGGTGGCTGCGCGCAGGCCCCGCTGGCGGCTGTCAGGACGAGCGCGAGGAGCCGCCACGTCCTCACGTGATCCCCTCGGCGTCGGTGAAGGTGTCCGCACCCGCCAGCAGGTAAAGCACTGCCATTCGCACGGCGACGCCGTTGGTCACCTGGTCCAGGATCACGGACCGGTCCGAGTCCACCACTTCGCCCGCCAGCTCCACGCCGCGGTTGACGGGGCCGGGGTGCATCACCCACAGGTCGGGATGGGCCTCCAGGTGCTCCGGGCGGATCCCGTACATCGCATGGTACTCCCGCAGCGACGGCGTCAGGCCGATCTCGTCCTTCTGTCGCTCCAGCTGGATGCGGAGGGCCATGGCGACGTCGCATCCGTCGAGCGCCTCGTCGAGGCGGTCCGTCACGCGCACGTCGCGGTCACCGAGGGCGGCCTTCAGCTCGACCGGCATCATAGTCCGTGGGCCGCAGAGCGTCACACTGGCGCCGAGCGCCGTCAGGCCGTAGACGTTGGACCGGGCGACGCGGCTGTGGGCGACGTCGCCGAGGATGGTCACGTTGAGGCCGGAGAAGTCGTACCCGGCGGGGGTGCGGCCGGGCACGTCGAGGCCCGAGATCGTCAGCGCGTCGAGGAGCGCTTGCGTCGGGTGCTCGTGCTGCCCGTCGCCGGCGTTGACCACCACGCCGTCGATGCATCGCGTGAGGAAGTGGGCCGCGCCAGCGGAGCGGTGGCGGATCACGGCCAGGTCCACCTTCATCGCCTCGATGTTGCGGGCGGTGTCCTTGAGCGTCTCGCCCTTGGACACGCTCGACCCGCTGGCGGAGAAGTTCATGATGTCCGCCGAGAGTCGCTTCTCGGCGAGCTCGAAGGAGAGCCGCGTGCGCGTCGAGTTCTCGAAGAACAGGTTGCAGCACGTGACGCCTCGCAGCGACGGCAC
>JBCDLV010000440.1:0-2478 GCA_038744895.1 Bacteroidota bacterium
CTCGGCGTGATCCGCTCGGTGGACGGTGGCGCCACCTGGGCAGCGGCGACTGCCGGGCTGGACACGCTGAGGACCAGCGCCGTCGCCGTCGGCGCAAACGGCGACGTGGTGGTGGCAGGGCGCGGCGGTCGCATCCACCGCTCCGTCGACGGCGGCGACACGTGGACGCCGATCTACGACGGCCACCCCGACACCTTCGTCTGGGACGTTCTCCCCGCCGCCAGCGGGCGCGTCTTCTCGGCGACGCAGGTCGGGCTGTACCGCACCTCGGCCTCGGGGACGGAGTGGGAGCGCGTCGGCGAGGGGCTCGGGGCGGACTCCACACGCGGTTTTACCTCGCTCGAAGAGCTTCCCAGCGGCCGCCTGCTGGCGTTCACGTATTTCGAAGCCTACGTCTCCGACGACGGTGGGAGCACGTGGTCGACGCCGGGCGCCTCCCTCCGGCCGATCGGGCCGTACGCGGTGACCGCTGGCGGTGGAATCGTGTACGCCGGTTCGTTCGGCGGCGGGGTCTACCGGTCAGATGACGAGGGTGAGACGTGGTCGCTGTCGACCGATGGCCTGGTCAACGCCGACGTGCTGAGCCTTGGCATCGACCTCGACGGGCGATTGCTGGCTGGCACCTCACAGAGCCAGACCCCGAACGCTCAGCGCTGGGATCCAGCTTCCGAGTCGTGGGAGGGCATTGAGGATATCCGGAGCAACTCGGTTCAGGCCTGGCTCACGACCCGCGAGAACACGATCCTGGCGGCCTCCGGGCGTGGCCTCTATCGGTCCGCCGACGGCGGAGAGACCTGGACGCTCTCCCCCGCTTTCACAACGACGCTCTACGCGCTCGTCCAGGCGCCAGATGGAGCGCTGTACGCCGGTACGTTTGCCCAGGGCATCGCCCGCTCGACCGATGACGGACAAACGTGGGCGTTCGTGGGCTCGCCGCTCGGGCGAACCACCCATCTCGCCGTGGCACCCGACGGGACGCTCTACGCAGGCGTCACCGTCTTCGGATCGTCGAACGTCGAGCCCGGCGTGATCCGGTCTCTCGACGACGGTCAGACGTGGACGGCCATCAATGGCTGGGGGACCTCGCCTCGCAATCCTCGTGCGCTGGCGGTGGACTCCGGCGGACGGGTGTTCGCGGCGTTTGGACTCGCGACGGCGTTCATGTCCGACGATCAGGGCGACTCCTGGATGCCAACGGAGGAGCTACCGCCGAACACGGAAGTCTTCTACGCCACCGGCGACGACCTGCTGGCGGCGCAGCGCGACGGGAGCATCGCCCGAACGTCGGATGGCGGCGCAACGTGGGAGACCATCACTGCGGAGCCGACGGGTGCCTACCCACGGTCGCTCATCGTCGACGCGTCGGGAGCGGTCTACGTCGGGACGCTGGGGCAAGGCGTCCTCCGCGGCCGACCCCCTGGCACGGATGCGTCGCCGCGCGGCTCCGGTCTGGACATCCGCGTCTCGGCATATCCCAACCCGTTCACGAGCGACCTGCGCGTCGAGATCCGCCAGGACCAAGCGGCGCGAGTGACCGTCGAGGTCTTCGACAGCCTGGGCCGTCGGATGGCGGTGTCCGCTGGCGAGGTCCACGGACCGGGCTCCCATCCGCTGGCGCTCGACGCCGCGTCGTGGGCCGCGGGGACCTACATCGTTCGCGTGACCTCTGGAGCAGAATCCAGGACGCGTACCGTGGTCAAGGTCCGATAGGCGTACGAAAAAGGGGGACGCGTCGCGAGGACGCGCCCCCTTCGGACGGAGCCGTCGTGCGGGAGACCAGCTCCGGTCCGTGCCTACGCCGCCGCTGGCGGGAAGAGCGGGTAGATGGTCGCCGGCGGGCGGGCGTCAGGCGCGTGTTCGTAAGCCTCCGCCGCTGCGTCGGCGGTCACGTCGGCGGTCGTCTGCGCGCGACGCTGCATGGCCGCCAGCTGTGCCGTCTGGCGCCGAACACGGCGGGCACGCTGCCGCGAGGACCGATCGAGGATCGAGTTCAGCTGGAGCCTCAGCGCCTCTGTGCGGCGCGGGCCGACGCCATCCAGGTCTTGGAGGCGCCCGTCGTGGGCTGCCCGCTCCAACTCGGCGAGGGAGTCGATGCCGAGCTCTCGCACCAGCCGCTCCGCCAGCCGGGCGCTGACTCCGGGGACCGTCGCCAGCAGGGTCGCGGGGTCGTCGGACCGGAGCAGTCGATCTCTCAGGCCGATCCGCCCGGTCTCGATGTACTGGCCGAGATGGTGCGCCAGGCTCACGCCGATACCGGGCAGGGTCATCAGGGCCTCGCGCCCCCCCTCTCCGTACAGGATGGAGATCGGGTCCTCGGCTTCGCGGATCATGGCGGCAGCCTGGAGATAGGCTTGGACGCGGTACGGGTTGGTCTCCCCTCGGCGGACGAGTACCTCAGCCATCTGTTCGAGGGCTTCTGCCAACTCGACGTTGGTGGGTCCGATGGATGTCATGGGTCTGCACGTCAATGTGGCTCAA
>JBCDLV010000441.1:0-2471 GCA_038744895.1 Bacteroidota bacterium
TGATCCACCACGGAGCCGGTCTCGTAGATCACGCCCTTGCGCAGGGTGGCAGCACGGGCGGCGGTGGGATCCTCTCGGTCGGGACGCACTATGACCACAAGGAGGGAAGAAGCCTGATCCAGGCCTACGCCCATCTCCGGGACCGTTGGCCGGACGCGCCGTCGCTCACGATCGTCGGACGAGACCACCGGCACAACCGAGCGGCTTTGGAGGGGCTGTGTCGTGAGCTTCGTATTCAGGACCGCGTGCGCGTCCTCGGCTTCGTGGACGACAATGCGCTTCGGGCGTTGTGGTCTCAGGCGGATCTCGCGGTTCTGCTCTCCCAGCAGGAAGGGTTTGGGCTGCCGGCAGCGGAGGCGATGTCCGCTGGCGTGCCGCTAGTCGTCAGCCGCAGGGGGGCACTGCCCGAGGTCGCAGAGGGTGCGTCGGTCCGTGTCGATCCGTCGAATCCGAGTGCCGTCGCGGAGGCCATGCACCGTGTCCTGGCAGACCTTCGTCTCCATGCGGAGTTGGTTCAAGCCGGGCGCCAGCGGGCCGATCAGTTCACCTGGAGTCGCTGTGCGGCGTCTCTGCTGGAGACGCTCGACCTGGCTAGTCGTGAGTCTCGCTGATCGCGGAGCCTCTATCTTTTCCACCATGAGCCGGGCCACCGACACCGCGAAAGGGCTTCTGCAGTCTCACCGCACGCTGGCGGTGTTTCTGGCCAAGATGCTGGTGGCCTATGCCATCTGGTTCGTCGTGTACGACCTGTGGCTTCTGCCCGACGGGCGCCTCGACGAATGGCTCTCGGTCAACGTGGCCACCTGGACCGCCGCGTTGATGGGATTGTTCACGGACCGAGCCTTCGCCGACGGACGATATGTCGCGTATCAGAGCGCGGCCATCATCATCGAGGACGGCTGCAATGGGCTATCGGCGTTGAGCCTGTTTGTCGGGTTCGTGCTGGCCTACCCGGGGACAGGGCTTCGACGCGCGCTGTTCATCCCAGCAGGGCTCGCAATCATCGTGGTCACGAACGTGGCGCGGTGCGCGTCTCTGCTCGTGATTTCGGCCCGGTGGCCGTCCATCTTCGAAGATGTCCACGGCTTCCACGCCTTGTTCGTCTTCTACGTAGTCATCTTCGTTTTGTGGGTAGTCTGGACCCACATCGGCGAGCGCCAGGAGTACGTTCCTCAGCCAGCCTGAGCGGGTGAGGACGCCTGCGAGCTTCAAGCGCCATCCCAAGCTGTGGGGGGCTGTGTTCGCGGGCCTGCTGGCGGTGGTATACCTGACGGCGCTCCGACCTGCGCGCGTCGCGCTGGCGACTCATGTGGCCGCACCGGCGTTCGAGGCGATCGAAACCGAGGGCTCGGATCGGTACATCGTCGAGCCGTCCCCACGCGGAGGCGCAGACGTGTATGTCGTGCCGGTCGACGCCGAGACGGACGACGAGCGCCAGGCTGGGACAGCCGTCTGGGCGTCTCCACTGGGAGCGCTCTTCGTGGTTCCGGCGATGTTTCTGGTCGCGGTGTTTCCAGACCGCCCGTACTGGCTCTACCTCATGGGATACCACCTGGTGGTCGGCGTCGTGGCGTCGCTGGTCTTTGCCGTCGGACTCAGTGTCTTCGAGCCGGCGTTCGCTCTGTACACCTTCTCGCGGACGTATCTGACCGAGACGGTCAGTCTTGTGGTGCCTCTTCTCCTGTGGCTCGCCGGTCGTGACGTGCCTCAGGCTGATTCGGCGGTCACCGAGGCTTCGCGAATCGGCGGCAGCGACGCTGCTGACGGCATCAAGTGATCGAGGAGCAGCGCGATGGTGTCGTGGAGTTCTGCACGCGGCGAGATCCGGTCGACGAATCCCTTCTCTAGAAGGAACTCCGAGGTCTGGAACCCTCGCGGTAGGTCACGGCCGATGGTCTCTCGGATGACGCGGGGCCCAGCGAAGCCGATCAATGCGTCGGGCTCGGCGATGTTGACGTCGCCCAGCATGGCGAACGAGGCGGTGACGCCGCCGGTCGTTGGGTGCGTCAGCACCGACACGTACGGCAGGCCACGCTCGGCCAGAACGGCGAGGTTGGCACTCGTCTTGGCCATTTGCATGAGCGAGAGGGCTCCCTCCATCATCCGCGCGCCTCCCGATTGGCTGATGACGATGACGGCGCGTTGCTCGTCGATGCCACGCCGAATCGCCCGGGCGACGGTCTCGCCGACTACTGATCCCATCGACCCACCGATGAACGAGAAGTCCATCGCGGCGATTGACGTCGGGTGCCCACTCAGGAGGCCCGTTCCGCTGACAGCGGCATCGTTGAGTCCAGATTTACGCTCAGCCGCGACAACCCGATCGGTATAGTTCTTCCGGTCCACGAAGCCGAGCGGGTCGACGGAGCGAAGCGAATCGTCGTGGCGCTGGAAATGGCCGTCGTCGAACAGCAGGTTCAGGTAGCCCAGGCCCGACATCGGGTAGTGGTACCCGCACTCTGGGCAGACCA
>JBCDLV010000442.1:0-2458 GCA_038744895.1 Bacteroidota bacterium
CCGACGGCGCTGCCTCCCGGAAGCTCATCCAGATCGACCCGAAGGCCGTCGACGACGAACGTTTCGGCGACCTCCGCTGGATCGCCCGACGCGTGGGTGCCGGAGTGGTTGTGCTGGGCGCCAGCGGTGGTTGTGAGGCCCAACGCCAGCAGGAGGGAGAGAAGAGATCGCATGGTCGACGTAGAACGAGGGGATCGTTGTCGTTTGGTATGCCTGGGGCAGAGGGATCGCTCGAAGCGCGGGTGGGGGCGCTTCGGCCTGCATGGCCGCGGGGTTACGGGGCGGAGTGCAGGCGGACGGCCTCGCCGTCGTGCCACAGGAGGTGCCACCCGTCGTCGCCAGCGGCGAGGTCGGCTGTGGTGCCCTCGACCCGGAGCGTGTCCGAGGCGCCCACGGCGAACACGGAGATCTCGCCTTGGTCTTCGAGTGCGAACACGGCGTCTCCGCCAGACTGCACCGCGCGAAACTGCCCGAGCGGAGCTGGCGAGGCCAACGCGACGGGCTTGTCGAACGTCATGCCCCCATCCGCCGAGGTCGCGCGCCAGAGCCCTGATCGGTCCTCAGCGCCCGTCGGCCAGGCCACGTGGACCGTCCCGCTGGCGTCCGTGGTCACGGCCGGACCGGCGTGCGGGCAGCCGTCGAGCGCCCAGCGGTCGGCGAAGACCTTGACGGGCTCGTCCCACGAGGCGCCGCCGTCCGTGGAGCGAGCCAGGGCGATGTCGCGCTCGGAGTTCGGGAAGATGTGGCGCCAGGTCGCGTAGAGGCTGCCGTCGTCGGCGACGTGGAGCGCCGTGCGGCAGCACTGGCACGTCCCGCTGGCGACCTGCGCGGGCGCCGAGAACGTGCGCCCGCCGTCCATGGAGACGGCCGCGTGGAGCTGCGTGCCCGGCTCGGGGTCGTCGGCCGCCGGCGTCGAGTGATCCTCGCCGTTGTGGACGAGCCGGATCGGCACGTGCCCAGCATGGCGGTGAGCGGCTGCCTCGGCGGCCTGGTCGCGCCGCCAGCGGTCACGCGCCGTGCCATCGAGCCAGGCGACGACGACGGTACCGTCGGCGCCAGCGGCGAGGCTGTGGAAGGTGTGCCCGGTGGGGAAGCCGGCGTCGGCGTAGGGCTGCACAGGCTGGCCCCACGTCGCGCCGCCGTCCTCCGACCGCGTGATGTACAGCTCGGAGGCGGGGAATCGCCGCCCCTCGACGACCTGCTCCACGACGTAGGCGGCCACCAGGGCGCCGTCTGGAAGCGCCGCCAGCCGCGGCCCGGCCTGGGAGTGCGACGAGACCGGACCCGCATCCACGACTACGGGCTCGCCGCTGGCGGTCCGGACGATCAGTTGGCGCGTGGTGTCGACGTAGGCGACGACGGGCCCATCGGGCAGCGCGGCCACGGCGAGGCCCGCCGCCTCCGCTGGCGCCAGCGGGGCGTTGCCAGCGGAGGCGGGGTCGGTCGGGGCGTCGGTGCAGGCCGCCATGGCGAGGACGGCAGCGAGTGCTGAGAGACGAAGCATGACGTCTGGAGGCGTGAAGAGAGGAGGGGTGGAGGAGAAGAGGCCCGTCCCGAGCGAATCGAGAGAGGAGAAGGACACCTCCTCCTCCCGGACCTCTTCTTCTCCGTTCTCTACCGACCGAGGCGGTAGCCCACGCCGATCGTCAGCGCGCGCGGGAGGCCCGGCGTGAACTGCTGGCGCCCGAACGAGACAGCCGCTGTCGTGGCGTAGCGGGTGTCCGCCACGTTGAGCAGCGTCGCCCAGAGCTCGGCGCCGCGAAGCGCCCGACCGGCGTACTGGGCCCGCAGGTTGAGGACGGCGTGGCCGTCGTAGCGGACCGTGTTCTCGGGGTCCATCCAGTAGCCCGAGACGCGCTGCACCTCGGCCGCCAGCCGGAGCCCGCGTGCGAACGGGGGCCGCACGGCCAACTCGCCGTTGGCGATGAAGCCCGGCGCGCGGTCCATCCGGTTGCCGTCGAACACGCGCTCGCGGCCCTCGCGCTCGTCGACGGTGAACTCGATGTACTCGTGGCGCGAATTGGTGGCGCTGAGGCGCGCGCTCCACACGGCGTTCGGCTGGACGACGACCGCGTACTCGATGCCCTCGTGGAGGGTCTGCCCGGCGTTGCGGTTCTGGCGGCTGCCGTCGGCTGCGCGAACCGTGACGATCTCGTCGCGGCCGTCCATTCGGTACAGCGCCACGTCGACCGCCAGCCGGCCTCCGAGGAAGCGCGCGAAGCCGCCCACCTCGTAGGAGTCGAACGTGGACGGGCGCAGCGTCGGCACCTGGGTGCCGCGGTAGAGCTCGCCGGCCTCCGGCGGGAGGAAGCCCTGACTCGCGTTCGCGTAGAGCCCGCGCTCCGGCGTCGGCGCCCAGATCACACCCAGGCGCGGCGTGATGCGTGCGTAGCTGTTGGTGGTGTCCACGACGCCCGAGAAGGACCCCGGCGGGAGCGCGTTGTCGAAGTCGTAGCCC
>JBCDLV010000443.1:0-2443 GCA_038744895.1 Bacteroidota bacterium
CGGCTGCCACAGACGAACGCGGTGTTGGGCGACGAGATGCCCCCGGAGTAGCAGATCCCGCGGTCGGTCAGGAAGCCCTGGAGCGTCTCCTCGGCGGCCGTCTCGCTGACCCGCTGGCGATGCTCGCGTTGTGCGTCCGTGAGCGGGTGGCTGAAGGTCTCAGGCGTGAGGGGCGTGTCGGTGGCGAGGGGCTGTGCCTCGGGGGGTACCGCCAGCCGGGCCAGGTCGCCAGCCTCGGGCGGGGGCAGCGGCCCGGCGCGCATGAAGGCGTTCCACGCGCGGCCTCTCGTGTCCCGGTCGATGCCTCCTCGGAAAACGCCCACCTGCATCACCTCGTGCCAGGCGACGCCGGCGGCGTCAGCCCAGGCGCGGACCGACCGGTCACGGGCGTACGTCAGCGCCGTCCCGATCTCCTCGTGGCTCCAGATGGCGTCGAACGGGACCCGCTGGCGGAGTCGCTCGAAGGCGTCGGGGGCGTCGCCCTCCAGCACGAGCACGTCGGCGCCGACGGCCGCCAGCCGCTGGCGCAGGTCGCCGAGCGCCTCGCACCACGCGGCGACGTGGAGCGGGCCGGTCTCCTCGGCCGCCAGCAGGCGAGGCTCGAACAGGAACACCGGGACGACGGACGACGCCTCGGCCAGCGCAGCCGTGAGCGCGGGGTTGTCGGCCAGGCGGAAATCCTGCTTGATCCACCAGAGGGCGGTCATGCGGTCGGTCAGGGAGAGGGACCGTCTGACGGGTTGGCCGCGGGGCTGGTCCGGACGAGCCGTCCTTTCGGGGACGACCCGGTGCCTACCGGCCGAACTGGGCGGCGTAGCGGCCGTAGCCCTGCGCGCGAAGCTGCGTCGCTGGGATGAACCGGAGGGCCGCGCCGTTGATGCAGTACCGAAGTCCGCCGCGGTCGCGCGGTCCGTCGTTGAACACGTGCCCGAGGTGGCTGTCGGCCAGGACCGATCGCACCTCGATTCGCGTCATCCCCAGCGAGCGGTCGCGGTGGCGCGTTAGGGCGCCGTCCGAGATGGGCTGCGTGAACGAGGGCCACCCGGTCCCGCTGTCGAACTTGTGGCGTGACGAGAACAGGGCCTCGCCCGAGACGATGTCGACGTAGATGCCAGGCCGCCCCTCGTCGTTGAGCGCACTCGTGCCGGCCCGCTCTGTCGCGTCGAGTTGCGTCACGCGGTACTGAAGGTCCGACAGCGTTCGCCGGAGCTCTCTGTCGGACGGCTTGCTCCAGTCAGCGCCCGGCGCCTGGGCGCCAGCGGGAAGGGCGATCGCGGCCGCCAGCGCGGCGAGGAGAAGGCTACGCATCGGCGTCGGGCGCATCGGTGTCGAAGAGGGAGGCGTACTCGCCGTAGCCCTCGGCCTCGAGGTCGGCCACCGGGACGAACCGGAGCGCGGCGGAGTTCATGCAGTAGCGCAGGCCCGTCGGCTCGGGGCCGTCCTCGAACACGTGCCCGAGGTGGATGTCGGAGCCCGTCGTGCGGACCTCCATGCGCGTCATGAAGAGAGACTTGTCGACCTTGGTGGTGACGGCGTCCTCGTCCACAGGTGCCCAGAAGCTGGGCCAGCCGGTGCCGGACTTGTACTTCGTGGTCGAGGCGAACAGCGGCGTGCCGTCGACGACATCGACGTAGAGGCCGGGCTCGGTGTTGTTCCAGTACTGGTTGGTGAACGGCGGCTCGGTGCCGTCCCTCTGGGTTACGTAGTACTGCATGCGCGTGAGGCGCTCTTTGAGGGCAGCGTCGGACATGGGATCTACGGGGTCGGGTCGGAGGAAAACGAAGCCGAGCGTGGCGACCAGCGCCAGCGCGGCGAGCGGAAGCGAGAGCTTCTTCATGGGTCTAGAGGGCAGAGCCGAGCGTGCCGGCGTTGTCGCCCCAGAGCTGCTCCAGGCGCGCGTCGCGCCGGCAGCCCGTCCTGTACTGCTGGTAGCGACGGGGGTTCGTGCGGTAGAAGTCCTGGTGGTAGTCCTCGGCAGCGTAGAACGGGGCCGCGTCGAGGATCGGGACTACGACGGAAGCGGAGAACCGTCCGTCCAGGAAGGCCTTCGTCCGCTCCGCTTTGGTACGCTCCTCGTCGGTGCGGACGAAGATGGCCGGCCGGTAAGGCGTCCCGCGGTCGCAGAACTGGCCGCCGTCGTCGAGCGGGTCGATGTTGTGCCAGTAGACTTGGAGCAGCGTGTCGTACGGGACCACCGCCGGGTCGTAGATCACCTCGACCACCTCGTAGTGGTTGGTCTGCTTCGAGGCCACCTGGTCGTAGGTCGGGTTGGGGAGGTCGCCGCCGGAGAAGCCGGAGACGACGGAGTAGACGCCGTCGAGCTCCTCGAACGGCTTCTCCATGCACCAGAAGCAGCCGCCGGCGAACACGGCGGTGTCGGCCGCCGCCGGGTCGAGGGCCGTTCCGACCGTGGGGCCCGCTGGCGGACCGGGCTGGGTGGTAG
>JBCDLV010000444.1:0-2442 GCA_038744895.1 Bacteroidota bacterium
ATCTCTGCCGAGTGCGCACCGTTCGCGAAAGTCGGTGGGCTCGCGGACGTAGTCGGGGCCCTGCCCGGAGCACTCGTATCGCTCGGGGTCCCCTCAGCCGTGGTGATGCCGTTTTACGGCGGTCCCGACGGGCGAATGGCTGAACCCGCTGGCGGTGTGGCGTCTGTGCATACAGGAGTCGTCCATCATGAGGGCGAGTGGTTCCCGTTCGAGGTCTACCGATCCGAGGCGATCTCCGCGGAAGTCCCTTTGTACCTGGTCTACGAGCCCGAGCACTTCGGAGACGACGGCGTGTACTTCCGCGCGTCCGACCAGGCGTGGTTCGACCGGGGAGAGGTTCGCTACCTCGTCTTCCAGCTTATGGTGCTCGATTGGCTGCGCTCCGAGAACACCCCCCTGGACGGCCAGGACCTCCTGCATCTCCATGACCACCATGCCGGCCTGATCCCAGCGCTTCTCCGGTACGACCCTGCCAACGGGCCGATTCGGGAGATCCCGACGGTGTTCACCGTTCACAGCGCCGACCACCACGGCGAGATGGCGTGGAGCCAGTGGAACGCGCTCGGCGTCCACGTGCCCAACTGGCGCGCGCTGGACCATCTGGACGTGGTCAACAGCCTCAAAGCCGGCGTCGAGTTTGCGACGCGCGTGACCACCGTCAGTCCGACGTATGCCGACGAACTCGCGGCCTCGCCGGAGCCCTCCCACGGCCTCGACTACGCGTTCCAGCGGGCGCAGTCTCGATTGTCGGGGATCGTCAACGGCGTCGACACCGCGGTGTGGAACCCCTCCACAGACCTGCATCTGCCCGCGCCGTTCTCCGCTGGCGATCTGACTGGCAAGGCGGCGTGTAAGCAGTCCGTCTGCGATGCCCTCGGCCTAGACGCCAGCCGGCCTTTGGTGACGTTCGTCGGGCGCCTGACGCCGGAGAAGGGCGCCGGCCTGCTGGCGCCGGTCCTCGCGCTGATGATGGACCAGACCGATGCCGCGGTCGCAGTCCTGGGATCCGGCTACGACGAGCACGAGGACGCGCTGCGGACGATCGCTCGGACGGCGCCAGCGGGCAGGCTCTCCGTCACCCTCGCCTTCAACGAGGCGCTCGCGCACCGGCTATACGCCGCTGGTGATCTGTTCCTGATGCCGTCGAAACAGGAGCCGTGTGGGCTTGGACAACTCTACGCCATGCGGTACGGCACGCCGCCGGTGGTGCACGCCGTCGGCGGGCTCCGGGATACCGTCCGCTCGTTCGATGGGGAAGAGGGTACCGGCGTGCGGTTCGAGGAATACACGCGGGTGGGAGCAATCCGTGCGGTTCAGGACGCTCTCGCGATCTGGGCCGACCCGAAAGCCTACGCTGCGATGCAGCAGAACGGCATGGCGGAGGATCATTCGTGGGCAGCCTCTGCGGAGGCGTACGCGAACCTGTATCGCGAGCTCGGTTTCTCTGCGCACTAGCCATCGACGTTCGGAACTTGGACGGTTCCTCGTCGCCGCGCTGCTCCCGACTTCTGCCCCATGCCCTCCACATCGCTCGACAAGGACCGCATCCGTGTTCTGCTGCTGGAAGGCATCCACACGAACGCCGTCGAGGCATTCGCCCATGCAGGGTACACGTCGGTCGACCGTCGCACCGGCACTGTCGAGGAGGCTGAATTGCTCGACCTCGTCCGAGACGTTCACTTCCTCGGGATCCGCTCGCGCACGCAGCTGACGCCGGAGGTTCTGGCTGCTGCGAAGCGCCTGGTGGCCGTGGGAGCGTTCTGCATCGGCACGAACCAGATCGACCTGGACGACGCTAGCAGGCGCGGGATCGCCGTCTTCAACGCGCCGTTCTCCAATACTCGGTCGGTCGCTGAGCTGGTGCTGGCCGAGGCCATTCTACTGCTCCGCGGGATCCCTGAGAAGAACGCGCGTTCCCATCGCGGCGAGTGGTCGAAGAGCGTCGGGTCGAGCCGGGAGATCCGTGGGAAGACGCTCGGGATCGTCGGCTACGGCAACATCGGGAAGCAACTGTCGGTGCTGGCCGAGGGGCTCGGCATGCGAGTGTTGTTTCACGACACCTCGGACGTGCTGCCGCTGGGCAACGCGCGCCCGGTGGCCGAGCTGGCGGAGGTGCTGTCGACGGCGGACGTCGTCACGCTGCACGTGCCAGACACACCCGTGACCCGCGGGCTGATCGGCGCCGACGAGATCCGTCAGATGAAGCCGGACGCTGTGCTCCTGAATGCGTCGCGGGGCTCCGTCGTCGATTTGGACGCCTTGGCAAAGGCCCTCGATGCCGACCAGCTGGCGGGGGCTGCGGTGGATGTCTATCCGAGCGAGCCCAAGTCGAACGCGGAT
Source organism: Bacteroidota bacterium (assembly GCA_038744895.1). Lineage (GTDB taxonomy): Bacteria > Bacteroidota > Rhodothermia > Rhodothermales > Rubricoccaceae > Rubrivirga. The sequence continues at coordinate 2,341 of JBCDLV010000444.1, forward strand.
CCGTTCTCGTCGCCCCTCCAGGGGATCGACCGAGCGCTCCTGACGCCCCACGTCGGAGGCTCCACGATCGAGGCGCAGGAGAACATCGGGAGCGAGGTGGCG